>NZ_APIO01000133.1:0-12166 GCF_000408945.1 Pseudomonas sp. G5(2012) | reverse complement strand
GAATGCCGCCAGGGACGCTCCGCGTTCCGCTGACGACGCATGACCTGAGCAGTGCGCAACAGTGACGCAGAGCGTGGGAACCATCATCGATCACAACGCGGACAGGCACGCCTTACACAACCTTCAACCATGGCCAGCGAACCTGATAACTCTTCGCCTTCTGCTCAAACAAGTCAGGCCTGGGGTTTGCCGGATTGATACGCAACAAGCCCTGCTCTACATCCGCCAACCCGTAGGGGGCGTAGACCTCGCCGGTGACAGCGTCCAGACCAATACAAGTACCCGCCACCAGGTAGCGATCAATCCCGTCCCTGGCCGATTCAAGCCTGGGGTAAGTCCCGCCAAAGCGCTGACTGTACCAAAGGTGCACGCGTGCCTGGTTCTTGAACTCGACGTTGACCCCAAGATCCTGCAGGAGCCGTTGAGCCCGATGGATAACCTCGTTCTCGGCCTCCCAGGACAGGTCGGGGTCAAAGTAGAAAACGTCGTAATCCTTGATGCCCCAGCCAGGATCTCGTTGTGCCTTTTGATTCCATACCGCCTGGAACAGGCAACCTGCCGTGAGCATGCATTGATCAATGTCCAAGCGCTGGCAAGCGTGAGGTCAATTGCACGTTGATCGGGTTGGTCATTGCGATGCCAACCAGTTTTTCGGCCGTCAATGTCATGGTTCTTCCCTTGCAAACCGATTCAGTCCCGGCGCCCAAGTTACAACAAAACCATGACAAGCCCGCACTCAGGATTGCATCTCCGCCGCGAGCAGCTTCACCAACGCCGCGGCCGGCAGTTCCCGAGCCAATGGTGCCCCCTGCCCAGCCCATTGCACGGCGAAATCGCTATTGGCCCGGGCCGCTGCCGCGGCATTAAGCGCCTTGTTGGCGTCATAGGTGAGCGGGTAGTCCGGCATTTCGATGCCTGCCCCTTCGAGGCTGGTGAAGTTGCGATTGACCATGCCCCGGGCCGGGCGGCCGGAAATGACGCTGGTGACGTGCGTCTGATGCGCGCGCGGGCCTTTGAGCGCTTCGCGGTAGGCACCGTTCGCCGACGATTCCGGGCAGAGAATGAATGCCGTGCCTAACTGCGCGGCACTGGCGCCCAACCGCATGACCGCGTTAATGCCTGCGCCGTCCATGATGCCGCCCGCGGCAATCAATGGCAGACGACAGGCATCGACCAGTACACGCACCAAAGCGCAGGTGCCCATCTGCAAATCCTGCCGCGGATCGAAGACCCCGCGATGCCCACCCGCCTCGTAACCCTGTGCCACCAGGGCATGCACCCCCGCGTCCTGCGCCGCCAACGCTTCGGCAAGGCTGGTCACGGAACACAGCAGCAGAATGCCAGCGGCCTTGAGTGCATCGATGGCCGTTTGTGGCGGCAGGCCAAAATGGAAGCTGACCACCGCCGGTTTTTCTTCCAGCAGCATCTGCAGCATGTCGGCATCCTCGACGAACGAGGTGTAGATTTCCCGCAGCGACACCGGTGTCTCGGCGCCAAACTCGGCGAAAAACCCTGCCAGAAATTGCAACCACCTGGATTCCCGCAAGGTGTCCCGGACAGCCGGCTGGTGACAGAACACATTCACATTGAAGGGTTTGTCGGTATGCGCCGCCGTCTCGCGCAGCAGGGCCCGCGCCTGCTCGACGTTGCTCGCGCCAATGCCGATGGAACCCAGCCCGCCAGCATTGGACACCGCCGCCGCAAGACGGGGTGTGGAGACGCCCACCATCGGCGCCTGAATGATCGGCCATTGGATGTTCAATAGGGACAACAGTGGATTGGACATGGCAGCACCTGGGCCTGATGAATGAAAGTGAACGCTAGAGCTCTGCAGTCAGAAATTGCGCGCGGCCACGACCGAACGACCAGTCCGCGTCGGTGTTCTCCACCAGTGAAACGATCAGGTCGTCAGGCGACAGGCCGCACTCGGCGTGCAGCTGCTCGGCCAGCAAGCGGTAGAACGCGACTTTTTGCTGCTGGGGGCGCGGACGCGAAATCAGCGTCAGCAACACCACATTGTCCGATCGCGAGTAACCCAACCCCGTGTCGTGCAGTACCAACTCCCCCGGCTGGTGTTGCGTCACGCTCTGGTAGCGATCACTGGCGGGCACCTCGAACGCCTGGACCATGGCCTGATGCGCCACCTCCAGCAAAGTGCGCAGCTGTTCGTCGCTACGGCCTTGAATGATGTCGAACTTGAGCAATGGCATCGCGGTTTACCTTGGGCAAGAAAATGGGAGCAAGCCGCCGTTGAGAAAAGGCACAGCCGCCCCCTGGGACAATGGACAGCGTGCAAGCCCGCGCCTGCACACCCTCCAACCCGAAAGCGCGTGAAGGTCTACTTGGAGGTCGGCATGGCAAACTCGGCGCCCTTGGCAATGCTGTTCGGCCAGCGCTGCATGACCGATTTCTGTTTGGTGTAGAAACGCACGCCCTCTTCGCCATAGGCGTGCATGTCACCGAACAGCGAGCGCTTCCAGCCACCGAAGCCGTGCCACGCCATCGGCACCGGAATCGGCACGTTGATGCCGACCATGCCCACCTGGATGCGGGTCGCGAATTCACGGGCGATATGACCGTCGCGTGTGTAGCACGCGGTGCCGTTGCCGAATTCGTGGGCATTGACCAGATCGACCGCCTCGGCGAAATCCTTGACCCGCATGCACGCCAGCACCGGACCGAAGATTTCCTCCTGGTAGATCTTCATCGCGGGGGTGACATGGTCGAATATTGTGCCACCGAGCCAGAAGCCCCCAGCGCAATCGGCGCCGGCCTGCGAGCCATCGAAGTCACGGCCGTCGACCAGCATCTCGGCGCCTTCAGCGATGCCTTGCTCGATGTAGCCGGTGATGCGCTGGTGCGCCACGCGCGAAACGATTGGGCCCATTTCGGCGGCCAGGTTCATGCCCTCGAGGATCTTCAGCGTGCGGGTGCGTTCCACCAGTTTGGGGATGACCTTGTCGGCCACATCACCGACAAACACCGCCACCGAGATCGCCATGCAGCGCTCGCCGGCAGAACCGAAAGCCGCCCCGATCAGCGCATCGACCACCTGCTCGACGTCGGCATCAGGCATCACCACCATGTGGTTCTTCGCCCCGCCCAACGCCTGCACACGCTTGCCGTGGCGAGCACCGGTCTCGTAGATGTAGTTGGCGATTGGCGTGGAGCCGACAAAGCTCACGGCCTTGACTTCAGGGTGATCGAGCAGCGCATCCACCGCTTCCTTATCGCCCTGCACCACGTTGAACACACCGTCCGGCAACCCGGCTTCCTTGAACAACTCGGCGATCAGCAGCGAGGGCGAAGGATCGATCGGGCTCGGCTTGAGCACGAAGGTGTTGCCGCAGGCGATGGCCACCGGAAACATCCACATCGGCACCATCACCGGGAAGTTGAAGGGCGTGATACCGGCCACCACGCCCAGGGACTGGCGCAGGGTCCAGTTATCGATGTTGGTCGAGACTTGCTCGGTGTAGTCGCCCTTGAGCAATTGCGGGATGCCGCAAGCGAACTCGACAACCTCGATGCCGCGCGTCACTTCGCCCTGGGCATCGGTGAAGACCTTGCCATGTTCGGTGGTGATCATCCGGGCCAGGGTGTCGCGGTGCTCGTTGAGCAGCGCGAGGAACTTGAACAGAATGCGCGCGCGGCGCAGCGGCGGTGTCGCCGACCAGGCGGGAAAGGCGACGGCGGCCGACTGCACCGCGGCGTCGACGTCCGAGGCACTGGCCAGGGCCACCTTGCCGATCACCACACCAGTGGCGGGGTTGGTGACGTGCTGCGAGCGACTGGAAGTGCCGGGTGTCAGGCGACCGTGAATATAGTGTGCGATGTCTGCAGGCTGGGTACTCATGGCGGGTTGTCCCCTGGTGGTGGATAAGAGCCATCTCTTGTTGTTGTCAGGCCGGGGCGTTGAGCGCTCCCGACATGGCCAAGGTAGGCCCGCCGACAAATCATGTAAAATGATGATTAATGATCTTATGGATCATATTTTATGAAGCAGCCATTTCGCCCGCTCGCCCAGGCGGCGCTTCCAGTCCGCGGCCAGGCCGACGCTGTCCGCCAGCGCGAGCAAATCGTCGATCAGCGGCCGGTGCGCCAATTGCACCTGCCAGAACTGGTCGATGGAAAACCGTTCGTTATGCCGTTCCAGCAATTCAATGCGGTCCCCCGCTTGCAGCCAGCCCGGCTCGAGCACCCGGTAATACCAGCCGGTGATCCGCTCCCGGGCGACGAACATCGACATGTGCTCGGCATCAAAACGATGGTTGATTTTCCAGCAGGGACTGCGCGGCTGGGAGACCTGCAACAAGCTGCTGCCGATGCGCAATACATCGCCAATGTGCACGTTGAGCTCCGAAAGCCCGAATGCGCAAATGTTCTCCCCCAGGCTCCCCGCGACCAGCTGCCCGGCACTGGGCGCAAAGGCCTGCGCCAGACGCTGGTAGTTTTGCACCGCATACTGATGCACGGCTTTTTCCGGCCCGCCGTGCACCCGGGTGTCGCCGTGCTGGTCGCCGACGATCCCCTGTAACTCCACGCGCACCGGGCCTGCCTGGCGTTGCTTGAAGATGCCCGTGCGCTGCCCTTCAGGCTGCAATACCGCCAGGCCTCCAGCGAAGACATGGTCGATTGTCGAAATCAGTGTCATGGGCCGACCTTCACTCATCAGGGGGTTTTAGTCACTTTACTAATCACCAGAAATGGCCGTAAAGTGATCGTTAAGCATGTCTGCGATCACTTCTACTGATAGATGGTGACAACAAATGGAAATGCGCCAACTGAAGATTTTCTGCGCCGTGGCCGAACTGGGCAGCTTCACCGCCGCCGCGTTGCAGGTGAATACCGTGCAGTCCAACGTCACCATGCGCGTCAAGGAACTGGAAGCCGAACTCAATCGCGAACTGTTCATCCGCAAGAAATCAGGCGTGGTACTCACCTCGGCGGGCGAGACCTTTCTCGGTTATGCGCGGCGCATCCTGCAACTCACCGACGAGAGCCGCAGCGCCCTGATGGACACCGGCAGCCCGAGCGGCCTGCTCAGGCTCGGCTCGATGGAGACCACCGCTGCCATTCGCTTGCCGCAAGTGCTGACCCGCTACCGCGAGCAGTATCCCGACGTGCAGTTGTCGTTGCTCACCGGCACCACGGTCGAGTTGATCAAGGCCATTGAAGCCCATCGCCTCGACGGTGCCTTCGTCGGCGGCTTTCACCAGAACTCGGCGCTGGCCCAGGAAGAGGTGTTTTGCGAAGAGTTGGTGCTGGTCAGCAGCAGCCAGTTCGAAACGTTGCCGGCGTTGATCGAGAAAATGCCCCAGCAGACCGTGCTGGTGTTCCGCACCGGCTGCTTCTATCGCTCGACCCTGGAGAACTGGTTCTACCAGGTGGGTCTTGTGCCCAACCAGATCATGGAACTGGGCACGCTCGACGGCATCCTGTCGTGCGTGGCGGCGGGCATGGGCGTGACCCTGTTGCCCAAGGCCATCGCAGAAAACTGCAGCGTGCGCCATGCCATCCGCTGCCACACCCTGCCAGCGGAATTCGCCAATGTCTCCACGGTGTTCATCCGCCGCAACGACACGATGATCACCTCGGCGATGAGCGCGTTCATCGGCCTGGCGCAACGACAGATCGCCCGGCCGGCGGTGGCTTGAACTACATCGGCAACCACTGTGGGAGCGAGCCTGCTCGCGAAAGCGGTGGTTCAGTCGACATCCATTCTGGATGTGCTGTCGCCTTCGCGAGCAGGCTCGCTCCCACAGGGTTCACTGCCAGCCGAGTGTCCTTCTCTGCTCGTTCAGGAACCGTCCTGTCGCAGCGTAGTCCGTGACCTTTCTCTCGGTTACAGACAACTGATCCAGCCCGCACGCCAGCTCCGCCACCCGCTCGGCAGCCGGCACGACACTGTGGATCTTGCCCACCCCCTGCCCCGCATACAGCGACAGCTTCTGCGCCATCCGTGGCTTGTCAATCGCCCGGGCCCCGCCGCCGATAAAGCGCAGCAGATTCCACTTGTCCCGATTGGGAATCACCCGGTGCGGCGTGCCGTAGGTCCAACCGAACGAATAGCCGGTGCGGTACTCCGTGTCATCGGTAGTCGCCTCGACAATCTTCTTTTTGTACAGCGGATGGGCGTTGGACTCGTCGGTGGCAATGAACGCCGTGCCCACCACCACCCCTGACGCGCCGAGCGACATCAGTGCGCGCACATCATCGCCGTGGACGATACCGCCGGCCGCCAGCACCGGCTTGCCCTCGGCGACGGCCAGGATCGACGTCAACAACGGCATGATGCCGATCGTGCCGCGATTGAGGTGCCCACCACTTTCACTGCCCTGGGCAATGATGATGTCCGCGCCCTGGGCGATGGCGATGCGGGCCAGCTCCACCGACCCCGCTTGCACCATCACCAGCAGCCCGGCGTCTTTCGCCCGGGGAATCATGTCGGCGGCATATTTCTCGGCATAGAACAGCGACAGCAATCTGGGCTTTTGCTTGAGGATCACCCGGAACTGCGCTTCGAACACATCCGGCCCGCCGAACTGCGGCACCAGGTTCACCCCGAAGGGCTGGTCGGTCAGTGCCCGTGTTTCCTCGATCCAGCGACGCAAGGCCAAAGGTGGCAGGCGCAAGCCGCCGAGCACGCCCATGCCCCCGGCGTTGGCCACGGCCCCGACCAGTTGCGGGCCGGAAATGGCGGCCATGCCGCCGAGGAAGATCGGGTAGTTCACGCCGCAGAGCCGGGTGACGACATTACCCGAAAAAACGGTTTTGTCCTGTTTCATGACTCACAGCTCCACATGTTTGCCAAGCATCCGCTTGAGCGTGTTGTTCTTCAGGAGAAAGTGATTTTTCGCGGCACCGAAAACATGCAGCGCGAGCCCTGCGAGGAACGCGGAGGCGCCAATGGCGAACAGCACATCGACCACATGCTTCAAGGTGGGGTTAACCGGCAGGAGCGACGGAATCCATAATCCGCCGGGCAGTTGCAGCACCTCGCCGGCGGCGGCCCGCGAAGCCCAAACCGCGATCGGCAACAGCACCATCGCCAAGGCCAGCGACACCGCCACCGAACGGCTGATGATCACTTCGATCGGGTTCGGCGTGCCTACCGGCAGCGGATGATAGGAGGTGATCCGCGCCCAGAACCGGTAGGACGAGACGAGGAACAGAATCAGCCCCAGCAGGTTTTGTACCCGGCCAAGCGCCAGTTGCTGCGCCTCGCTGGAGGCGTGGCCGATCCACAGTTGCAGGCCGAAAATCGCCAGCAGCGAAATCGCCACGACCCAGTGCAGGGCAACGGTGATGGGTGAAAATCTCAGGCCATTGTCGCGTAGTTGCATGGCTGACTCCTTTTACAGAATGCGCAAATCAGGAAAGGATGGACCGCGAAGGTCTTAGTGGTTGACCGCCTGCGCGGCGCCGAGCCCGGTCTGGGCGCGGATCAACTGATCATCGAAACGCTCGCGCTCGAGCACCGCGCCACGGCTGCGGTCAGTCACCGAGCCCAGCCAGGTGAACAGGAATGCCACGTTCATCGAGATGATCGCCGGGTAGTCATAGGGGAAGATCGCCTCGGCATTGCCCAGCACCTTGACCCACACCGCCGGCGAAAGAATGACCAGCCCCACCGCACTCACCAGCCCGGCGACACCGCCGATCAGCGCGCCACGGGTGGTCAGCCCTTTCCAGTACATCGAGAGCACCAGGATCGGGAAGTTGACCGAGGCCGCCACGCCGAACGTCAGCGCGACCAGAAAGGCAATGTTCTGATCCTTGAACAGAATCCCCAGCACCACCGCGACGATGCCGATGCCCACCGAGGCAATGCGCGAAACGCGGCGTTCGTCCTTGGCTTCGGCCTTACCCTTCCTGACCACCATCACGTACAAGTCATGGGAGATCGCCGATGTGCCGGCCATGGTCAGCCCCGACACCACCGCCAGGATCGTCGCGAACGCCACGGCGGAAATGAAGCCCAGCAACAGGTCGCCACCCACGGCTTTGGCCAGGTGCATCACCGGCATGTTACTGCCGCCGATCAGCTTGCCCGCCAGATTGCCGGACTCGTAGAAGGCCGGGTCTTGCCCGACGATCACGATGGCCCCCAGGCCCAGCACGCCCACGATCAGGTAGAAAAAGCCGATGAAGCCCGTGGCGACGAACACCGATTTACGCGCCTGCCTGGCGTCCGGCACGGTGAAGAAGCGCATCAGGATATGCGGCAGCCCTGCGGTGCCAAATACCAGTCCCAGCGCCAATGAGATCAGCGACAGCGGGTCGGCCACCAGTTTGCTCGGCAGCAGGATCCGCTCGCCATCACGGTGCGCGGCCACGGCTTTTTCAAACAACAGGTCGAAGGAAAAGCCGAACTTGCTCAGCGCCAGGAATGCCAGCAGCGTCCCGCCCACCAGTAGCAAACCGGCCTTGATGATTTGCACCCAGGTGGTGGCGACCATGCCGCCGAAGGTGACGTAGACCGCCATCAACAGCCCCACGGCAACCACCGCATAGTTGTAGGGCAGACCGAACAGCAGTTGGATCAACTGCCCTGCTCCCACCATCTGGACCACCAGGTAAAAGCACACCACCGTCAACGAACCGAAGGCCGTCATCGTGCGGATGCGGTTTTGATCGAGGCGGAATGAAGCGATATCGGAGATGGTGATACGCCCCAGGTTGCGGATGCGCTCGGCGAACAGAAACAACAGCAAGGGCCAGGCAACAAAGAAGCTGATCGAGTACAGCACGCCATCGAAGCCGTTGAAGAAGATCATGCTGGTGACCCCCAGCAACGCCGCCGCCGACATGTAGTCACCGGCCAGTGCCAACCCGTTCTGGAAGCCGCTGATGCCACCGCCGGCGGTGTAGAAATCATCCATGGATCGGGTTTTTGAGGCGGCCCAGTACGTGATGCCGAGGGTTGTCACGACGAAGACCAGGAACATGCTGATGGCGGTGATGTTGATCGGCTGTTTCTCGACGCCCTGGATGACGTCACCGGCCATGGCGCGAGCCGCAAATACACAGAGCAGGACGGGAAGGATGAGGTTCATGAGGAGGCGCTTCATACGATGCCCCCCGCGCGGATTTCTGCGGTCAGGTCATCGAATTCACCATTGGCGCGATGGATGTACAGCCCGGTGAACAACCAGGCCCCGACGATGAACACGGCACCTAAAGGCCAACCGATACTGATGATGCTGGTCGCGGAAAGTTTCGTCGCCAGCAACTGGGGCGCGAAGGCGGCAACGAGGATGAACGTGAAGTACGGGACAAGGGTTGCCGCGGTCAGGCTGGCGACGAACGTTCGCTGCCGCGAGACCAGCTCCTTATACCGGGGATGGTTGCGGATTCTGGCTGATTCGGTTGCATGGTTCACGTTGACTCCGTGTAGCAGTGGTAGCGTTATTGTTGTTCCACAGCCTCAGATTCAGACTCGATCCGCCACTGGCTGCGGTATCTGTGCCCCTTAAACCTATGCCCGGCAGATGATCATGTAAAATGATCATTAATGATCCGACTGATCGCTTTTGGTGAATTTACTACTTTGGATTCCCGCTTCACTTCTCACCCAGCCATTGATTCCGGCGCACAACACCAGCAGCGCGGCAGTCACCAGGAACACGTGGTGCAACCCGAAATGGGCGCCGATCTGGCCACCGATCAGGGGCCCGATCACCTGCCTGGAGAACTGTGCCGATTGCAGATAGCCGAGGATTCTTCCGCTGTCGTGGTCCTCGACCGATTGCCGGATCAGCTTGGCAATCGCCGGCAGCAGCCCGGCTATGGTCATGCCCATCAGGGCGCGCAACACTGCCAGTTGCCACCACTGCGTAACGAATGCCTGGGGCACCATGACGATGGCCGTCAGCACCAGGCATCCGATGATCACATTCCAGCTGCCGACCCGATCGGCCAGTGCCCCCAGCCTGGCAGCGGTCAGGATGCTGCCCAGCGCTGAACAGGCCATTACCACGCCGGCAATCTGCGCCTGATCATCAAAGGCCACGCCCAGATGACCGATGTAGACAGTGATGATCGGCTCGATCGACATGTTGGCCAGCAGCACCATCATTGCCGTCATCAGCAGTGCGCCAATGATCGGCCATCGAGAACCGGCACCTTCGACCGGGATTTTTTTGGCGCGTCGGGCCCCGTCCGAACTACGATCGAACGACTCACGAATCAGCACGATGGTGGTGATCGCCGCCACGGCGATCATCGCGCCGCCAACAAAAAAAGTGCCACGGATACCTACCCACTGCGGGAGGAATCCACCTACCAGCGGCCCGATCAGGTTGCCGGACAACGCCCCCGTCGACAGCACGCCCAGTGCCCAACCGGCCTTTTCCCGTGGCACCTGGGAACCGATCATCACGATCGAAGCCGAGGCATAACCGCCGATGAGCCCGGCGATCAGGCGCAGCGCCACCAGATCGGTAACGTCCCGCGCCAGCCCGATCAGCGACATCACGATCGCCATGCCGATGGCCGCGCGGACCAGTATCGGTTTACGCCCAAAACGATCAGCCAAGCGGCCCCAGAGCGGTGCAGTGATCGCCGTGCCAAAGAATGTCGCGCCGAACGCTACCGCGGACCACTGCACCACATCGGCCTGCTCAGTGACGCCCAGTTGCTGCACGTAGAGCGGCAGGAACGGCAACAGCATGCTCAGGCTCACCAATGTGGTGAACGAGCCGAATACACAAACAGCCAGGTTGCGACGCCAATAGGCATGATTGCGCTCGGCATAATTCATGGGACCAGGTACTCCGCAGGCGAATGCGGCAGACCTTATCTCGCGTCAATATATCTCGTGAAACGATTTATCAAGATCGATGACATCTGTATTAGAGATGCACGCATTCATTACACGGTGTATCAACTGTAATTCCTTGCTGGCGGTATATCTTCGAACCAGGGCTTTTTACAGTGGCGGATGGCGTTCAAGCCCACCGAACTTCCTTCACTCCACGAGCGAACCTTCATGCCCCACGACTTGAATCATCTTGATGCCGCGCTGGCCGCCTACCCACGGGTCGCACTGCTCGAAGGCCCGACCCCGATACAGAAACTGTCCCGCTTGAGCGACTTGCCCGAACTCAATGGCTGTCAGCTCTACGTCAAGCGCGACGACCTGACCGGTCTTGGCGGCGGTGGCAACAAACTGCGCAAACTGGAGTTCCTGCTCGGCGAAGCCCTGGCCGAAGGCGCCGACACACTGGTGACCTGGGGCGGTTTGCAATCCAATCACGCACGACTGACCGCGGCCGTGGCGGCCCGTCATGGCCTCGCCTGCGAGCTGATCCTGACACCCTCGGCCGTGCGCACCGATGACGACTTTTGCCACAACGGCAATGTGCTGCTGGATGCCTTGTTTGGCGCGAAGGTCCATCGGCTGGCTCGGGGTGTCTTGCCCGATGCCTACGCGACGCAGTTGGTCGACACGCTCAAGGGCCAAGGCAAGAGGCCCTTCGTGATGCCCCTCGGCGGGTCCAGCCCTCGGGGCAGCCTGGGTTATGCCGCCTGCGCAGGCGAGATCCTGCGCCAGGCGGAGGCGCTGGATATGCATTTCGAGCAAATCATCGTGCCCAATGGCAGCGCTGGCACGCACTCAGGTTTATTGGCCGGCGTCACCCTGGCTGGTGCCTCGACGCAAATCCTCGGCTACTCGGTGCTGGCGACGGAGGAACAGGCCGCGACCACGACCCTGGAAAAAACCCGACAGGTCCTGCAGCTGCTTGACCGGTCCACGACGCTGGCCGACCACTCGATTCGCGTGGATGGCAGCCAACGCGGCGATGCCTATGGCGCGCCGACCGAAGCGATGCTCGAAGCGGTACGCCTGCTGGCGTCCCAGGAAGGCTTGCTCACCGATCCCGTCTACGGTGGCAAGGCTTTCGCCGGGATGCTCGCGGCTGTACGTCGGGGTGATTACCCGGCGGGCAGCAATCTGCTGTTTGTGATGACCGGCGGCATGCCTGGTCTGTTTGCCTACCGGCGCGCCTTCGAGTGAGGGTCGCGCTGCAGCTATAGGGTTTCGACATTCAAGTACAACCGTAAAAGTCAGGTCGGCTGTCAGGCCGCCTCGCTTTGCTGTTGATCGCAAGCGCCCCGTTAACCACGATGGCCGAAGCAGCATTGCGCAGTGGGGAAACCG
>NZ_APIO01000132.1:0-6665 GCF_000408945.1 Pseudomonas sp. G5(2012) | reverse complement strand
TTACCGCAGCAATGGATATCCCCCCAATCCAGTCCTTAAATACAACCCCATGCTTAAGTGAACAGCAGCTTTACGGACCAGGTCCGGGTTTTTAATCGCCATTCGTTCAAGTACGTCTCAGTTTGCCACTCGCGCCCCGGCGAGACTGCCGCTCAATTCATACGCCGCCAATTCCGCCTGATGCGCCGCCAACAACTCCGGCAACGACCCGCGCAGGTACTCCACCCAAGTCTTGATCTTCGCATCCAGGTACTGCCGCGACGGATAGATCGCGTACAGGTTCAGCTCCTGCGAGCGGTACTTGGGCATCACCCGCACCAGCGTGCCGTTACGCAAACCGTCGATCGCGGCGTACAGCGGCAGTACACCGACGCCCATGCCACTGGTGATCGCGGTTTTCATCGCATCGGCTGAGTTCACCAGGAACGGCGAGCTGTTGATGGTGACCATTTCCTGCCCGTCGGGACCGTCGAAGGCCCATTTTTCCAGGGGGATGACCGGGCTCACCAGGCGCAGGCACGCGTGGTTCAGCAGGTCGCTGGGTTTTTGCGCGCAACCGTTGGCTTTAACGTAGGCCGGCGACGCGCAAACGATGCTGTAGGTGATTCCCAGGCGCTGGGAGACGAAGCCCGAATCCGGCAGTTCGCTGGCGAGCACGATGGACACGTCATAGCCCTCGTCCAGCAGGTCCGGCACGCGGTTGGCCATGGTCAGGTCGAAGGTCACGTCCGGGTGGGTCTTGCGATAGCGGGCGATGGCGTCGATCACGAAGTGCTGGCCGATACCGGTCATGGTGTGCACCTTGAGCTGCCCGGCCGGGCGCGCGTGGGCATCGCTGGCTTCGGCTTCGGCTTCTTCCACGTACGTCAAAATCTGCTCACAGCGCAGCAAATAGCGCTTGCCGGCTTCCGTCAGGGCGATGCGTCGTGTCGTTCGGTTGAGCAGACGGGTTTGCAGGTGGGCTTCCAGGTTGGAGACCGCGCGCGAGACGTTGGCCGTGGTGGTGTCCAGTTGCACCGCGGCGGCGGTGAAGCTGCCGGCCTCGGCCACGTAACTGAAGGCGCGCATGTTTTGCAATGTGTCCATGGGGTGCTCTCGGGTTCGATGGCAAATTGTGACACGAAGTTTCAGGGGCGGAGACCCCTACAAAGGGATTATCGCGTTAACGGTAACAAAGATTCACAGGAATCCCAGCTTATCGCGTTGAAAACCCACCCCTAGAATTGCGCCGTCCCCCTCCTATGTTCCCCACCTCAGGAATTTTCAGCAGTGCCGCGTCGCATCAGCAGAGCGCTTCAACCCCTCAGTATTCTGGCTTTAACCCTGGTAATCAGCGGCTGCATCGGAACCGGAGGTATCGCCCCGCAGGGCAAGGCGCTGGAGGCTGATTCGCTGGCCACCGACGAAGCCATCCAGAGCGCCGCGCAGGATGCGCATTGGCCCACCGCTCAATGGTGGCAGGCTTATGGCGATCCGCAACTGAATCGCTGGATCGACCTCGCCGTGCAAGGCAGCCCGACCATGGCCATGGCCGCCGCGCGGGTGCGTCAGGCCAATTCCATCGCCGGTGTGGCCGAGTCGGCCGAGTCGTTGCAGATCAACGGCCAATCCACCCTCAAGCGCCACAACTGGCCCACCGATCAGTTCTACGGCCCCGGCGATCTGGCCAACAGCACGACCTGGGACAACAACGCCGCGCTGGGCTTCAGTTACGCCCTCGACCTCTGGGGTCGTGAAAGCAATGCCACCGAGCGCGCCGTGGACATGGCCCACATGACCGTCGCCGAAGCGCGTCAGGCGCAGCTCGAATTACAGAACAACATCGTGCGCGTCTACATCGAGCTCTCGTTGCATTACGCGCAGCGGGACATCGTCGAAGCGACATTGAAGCAACAACAGCAAATCCTGGATCTGGCGCACAAGCGCCTGAACGGCGGCATCGGGACCCATTTCGAAGTCAGCCAGGCCGAGACGCCCCTGCCGGAAACCCATCGCCAGATCGATGCACTGGACGAGGAAATCGCCCTGAGCCGTAACCAACTGGCCGCACTCGCAGGCTTTGGGCCGGGGCAGGGGGCGCAATTGCAACGGCCGACCCTGTCACTGGGTGCAGCGCTCAAACTGCCGTCGTCGTTGCCGGCGCAGTTGCTCGGGCAACGTCCGGACGTTGTCGCCAGCCGCTGGCAAGTGGCGGCGCAAGCACGGGGCATCGACGTGGCGCATGCAGGCTTCTATCCCAACGTCGATCTGGTCGGCAGCCTGGGCTACATGGCCACCGGTGGCGGGGCGCTGGAGTTCCTGACCGGCAGGAAGCTCAACTACAGCGTCGGCCCGGCGATATCCCTGCCGATCTTCGACGGCGGCCGTTTGCGCGCGGAGCTGGGCGAGGCTTCGGCGGGTTATGACATTGCCGTGGCCAAGTACAACCAGACCCTGGTCAATGCCCTGAAGAACATCTCTGACCAGTTGATTCGTCGCGAGTCCATGGACAAGCAGCAGGCCTTCGCCGCCGAGTCGGTTGCCACTGCACAGAGAACCTATGACATCGCGACGATCGCTTATCAGCGCGGGCTCACCGATTACCTCAACGTGCTCAATGCGCAGGCGCTGTTGTTCAAGCAGCAGCAGGTGCAGCAGCAGGTGCAGGCAGCGCGCCTCAGCGCCCATGCCGAGTTGGTGACGGCGTTGGGCGGCGGGCTCGGTGCAGGCAACGATGTGCCGAAAGACAGCCAGACCGCTGCACCGAAAACCCCGGTCCTTTTGCGTTGAACATAACCCCAGTGGGAGCGAGCCTGCTCGCGAAGAGGCCTTGTCAGTCAAAGAAGTTGTCGCCTGACACACCGCTTTCGCGAGCAGGCTCGCTCCCACAGGTACTGAGTCTGACCTTTTATCCAATGAGCAGGATCTGATGACGCCCTTGCCCGCACCCTTGCGCTGGCTGTACTCCCTTGAATGGCGCCGGGGTTTCTTCGACTGGGCACGCAGCGACGGCGTGACCTGGGTCTACATTTTCAAGGTATTGATCGCAGCCTTCCTGACCCTGTGGCTGGCCATGCGCCTGGAATTGCCGCAGCCGCGAACGGCGATGATCACCGTGTTCATCGTCATGCAGCCGCAAAGCGGCCAGGTGTTCGCCAAGAGTTTCTATCGCTTTCTGGGCACCTTGGCCGGTTCGACGGTGATGGTGGCGTTGATCGCCCTGTTTGCGCAGAACACCGAACTGTTCCTCGGTTCGCTGGCGATCTGGGTGGGTATCTGCTCGGCCGGCGCGGCGCGTTGCCGCAACTTCCGCGCCTACGGCTTTGTGTTGGCCGGCTACACCGCCGCGATGGTCGGGTTGCCAGCGCTGGCCCATCCAGACGGTGCGTTCATGGCGGCGGTCTGGCGGGTGCTGGAAATCTCCCTGGGGATTCTCTGCGCGACCCTGGTCAGCGCCGCGATCTTGCCGCAAACCGCCAGTGCCGCGATGCGCAATGCCTTGTATCAGCGCTTCGGGGTATTTGCCCTGTTCGTCACCGATGGTTTGCGCGGTCGCAGTCAGCGCGAGGCCTTCGAGGCCGGTAACGTGCGCTTCATCGCCGAAGCGGTGGGCCTGGAAGGGCTGCGCAGCGTCACCGTGTTCGAAGACCCGCACATGCGTCGGCGCAACGGTCGGCTCAGCCGCTTGAACAGCGAGTTCATGGGGATCACCACGCGTTTCAACGCCTTGCACCAGTTGCTCGAACGCCTGCGCAGCAGTGACACCGATCACGCCGTGGCGGCCATCAAACCAGGCTTGCAAGACCTCGCCGAACTGCTCGATGGCTTTAGCGGCCGTGCGCTGACCAGTGCCGACGCGGCGCGCCTGGTCACGGCGCTGACAGCCTACAAGGCCGGTTTGCCGGCGCGGGTACGAAGCCTGCGCGCGATCTTCCAGGAGAGCGGTCCGAGCGATGCCGAGCTGCTGGACTTCCACACGGCGTACGAATTGCTCTATCGCTTCGTCGACGACTTGCACAGTTATGCACAGACCCACGCATCCCTGGCCGATCACAGTCATGAACGCGAGCGCTGGGACGAACCGTTCACACCGCAAACCAACTGGCTGGTGTCGGCCGCCTCGGGGATTCGCGCCGCGTTCATACTGGTGGTGCTGGGCAGTTATTGGGTGGCGACGGCATGGCCGAGCGGGGCGACCATGACATTGATCGCCGCCGCCACCGTCGGCTTGTCCGCCGCCACGCCGAACCCCAAGCGCATGGCGTTCCAGATGGCCTGCGGGACGTTTCTCGGGGCGCTGATCGGTTTTGTCGAGATGTTTTTCATCTTCCCCTGGATCGACGGCTTCCCGTTGCTGTGTGTGATGCTCGCACCGGTGATCGTGCTCGGTTCATTCCTGAGCTCGCGGCCGCAATACGCCGGTGTCGGCCTCGGCTTGCTGATCTTCTTCAGCACCGGTTCGGTGCCGGACAACCTCACGGTCTACAACCCGTACACCTTCATCAACGACTACATCGCCATGGTGCTTGGCATGCTGGTGTGCGCGGCGGCCGGCGCGATCATTCTGCCGCCGAACAGTCGCTGGCTGTGGCGGCGCCTGGAGCAGGACTTGCGTGGCCAGGTGGTCTACGCCATCAGCGGCAAGCTCAAGGGGCTGGCGTCGCGTTTCGAAAGCCGCACCCGCGACCTGGTGCATCAGGCCTACGGCTTCGCGGCGGGGCAGCCACAGGTCCAGCGCGATCTGCTGCGCTGGATGTTCGTGGTACTGGAGGTCGGGCACGCCATCATCGAGTTGCGCAAGGAGCAGGCGATCCTGCCGGTGCATCCGGCGTACGCCGAGTCCCAGCCATGGCGCCAGTCGATCCGTGTGATGGGCCGTTCGCTGGTGCGGCTGTTCCTGCAACCGGGCCAGAGCAATCTGGAGCGCGCCCTGATCGCCGTCGATCACGCCATCAGCCGCGTACAAGCTACCGACGAACCCTTTGCCCCGCACTTCGACACGTCGGCGCTGCGCCGGGTCAAGAGCTACCTGCACTTTATCCGCACCTCGTTGCTCGACCCGCAATCACCGCTCACCGCCTACGCCAATACCAAGCCCAAAGGACTTGAACATGCCTCGTGAAATCGCCTTCCACGGCGTGTACATGCCGACCATGACCCTGATGTTTTTCATCGCGGCGGCGTTGGCCTGGGCACTGGACCGATTTTTGTCCGGCTTCGACCTGTACCGCTTCTTCTGGCACCCGGCGCTGCTGCGCCTGAGCCTCTTTACCTGTCTGTTCGGCGCCCTGGCGCTGACTGTCTACCGTTGACTCTCTACCACTGAGAATGCCCTGATGAAAAAGCTTTTCAGCCTACTCGCGACCTTGTTGGTGCTGGCCCTCGCGATATGGATCGGTCGCTCCCTGTGGGAGCACTACATGAACACCCCCTGGACCCGCGATGGCCGGGTGCGCGCCGACATCATCAACGTTGCCGCCGATGTCACGGGCGAAGTAGTGAACGTGCCCGTGCGCGATAACCAGTTGGTGAAGAAGGGCGACTTGCTGATGCAGATCGACCCCGAGCACTACCGCCTCGCGGTCAAGCAGGCGCAGTCATTGGTGGCGTCGCGCAAGGCCACCTGGGAGATGCGCAAGGTCAATGCCCATCGCCGCGCCGATATGGACAACCTGGTGATCTCCAGGGAAAACCGCGACGACGCCAGCAACCTCGCCGACTCGGCCCTGGCCGACTACCAGCACGCCCAGGCCCAACTGGAAGCCGCCGAACTCAACCTCAAGCGCACTGAAGTGCGTGCAGCCGTCGACGGCTACGTGACCAACCTGAATGTGCATCGCGGCGATTACGCGCGCATCGGCGAAGCGAAGATGGCCGTGGTCGACATGAACTCGTTCTGGGTCTACGGCTTCTTCGAAGAAACCAAACTGCCCCACGTGCGCGTGGGCGATAAGGCCGACATGCAACTGATGAGCGGTGAAGTGCTCAAGGGCCATGTGGAAAGCATCTCGCGAGGCATCTACGACCGCGACAATCCGGAAAGTCGCGAGCTGGTTGCCGACGTGAATCCGACCTTCAACTGGGTGCGCCTGGCGCAGCGCGTGCCGGTGCGGATTCACATCGATGAAGTGCCGGAGGGCGTGCTGTTGGCGGCGGGGATTACCTGTACGGTGGTTGTCAACGCATTGTAGGTTTCAACAAAACGTCTCATGCAGATGCCGCCAAAGAATCTTGCCTTCTACCTTCTCGAACACCACGGTCGAGCGGCGATCGGAATGCAGGCCGGTGGCATCGGTCTGTTGTTCTCGGTAACTCACGGTTGCGCCGCCGTTGTGCAAGGCAATGCCGCTCAACTCGCCAAGTTCGATGCGCAACCCAAGCTTCTTGCCTGCGGCCATCAGGAACAACTCGTTCAACGCATCGAAATCCAGCACCCGGCCCAACGGCGAGACCATGGAAAACTGTGGCGAAAAACGCCTTAGTAATTGTTCGAGTTCGGCCGGGTCGCGTTCCTTGGCCAGCCATTGTTCGATGGCGACGTGCGCCTGGATCACTTCGTCGAAGTATTCGTTGTAGTCGATCATGTTGTTGAGTCCTGAAAATTCTGCAGCGACTATTCTGACGTCTTCGCGAGCAGGCTCGCTCCCACAGGGGAATGTATTTCAACTGTGGGAGCGCGCCTGCTC
>NZ_APIO01000131.1:0-1078 GCF_000408945.1 Pseudomonas sp. G5(2012) | reverse complement strand
CAGGCTCGCTTGTATGGTAGGACTTGAAGGGAGGAGGAGGGACAAGGCTCGATTCTGACTGTTGACGCAGTACAGACTGTGGGAGAGTTCGCCCCTCCTCCTTTCACCCAAGCGCCGATAAAGAATGCATCTGGCCTAGACCGACGATAGGAACAAGCCTGCGCCTCTGGGTGAGCCCTTCAAGTGCTTAAAACCTTATCCCGGAGGAAAACCTATGGCAATGCCGGTTTCTGTTTCAAAGCCGATCGTGGGCGTGGATGTCGCCAAGAAAGAATTGGTGATTTATCACGCCGAACTGGACCTGCTTGAAGAGATTCCCAACAACAAAACCAGCATCAACAAGTGGTTAAAGGACTTGCCGGGGAGTGTGGCTATTGCTGTTGAAGCCACCAACATCTACCACCTGGAGTTCGCTGACCTGGCCTTTGAGGCCGGCTGCGTGATTTACATGGTGGGCGGCTATGAGCTCAAACATTACCGAGAAGGTGTGAAGGTCCGTGCCAAAACCGATGCACTGGATGCCAAACTGCTTGCTCGCTATCTGAAGAACGAGCATGAAGAACTTCACCCATGGACGCCGCCGACACCGCTGTATCGCCAACTCCTGAGTCTTTTTCGCCGCCGGGCGGCCTTGGTCCAGGCCAAGGTCGGCCTAGTGCAAAGCTGGTCGAATGAGCCCTTGCTGAAGGCTGCTTTTTCCGAGCAAATAAAGTCCATGCAGCAGCTTGAGACGCTGATCGAAAAGACGATCAACGATCAGCTGAAAGAAGCCGGTTTGCTGGGGCAGTTGAAGCGTTGCTTGAAAGTTGAAGGGGTTGGATTTTTGACTGGCGCGCGCTTGCTCACGGCGTTCCAGCGCGGAGACTTCCGAAACGCAGATGCCTTTATCGCCTTTCTTGGAATGGACTTGCGGGTGTCAAAATCAGGGCAAAAAGATGGTCGCCGGAGTTTGACCAAGCGAGGCGATCCAGAAGCCCGCCGCCTTCTGCACAATGCGGCTATGTCGGCGAGTCGAACCGAAGCCTGGAAAGGGTTTTACCAAGAACAAAGAAATCGGGGTTTCAGCACCACTCAAGCC
>NZ_APIO01000130.1:0-1326 GCF_000408945.1 Pseudomonas sp. G5(2012) | reverse complement strand
AGAATGGAACAACCACATAGGTAACAGTAAAGTTCAGGCACATGGGTAACACCTGATCACTTATTTTTGATTACTTTGAGCGTCAGATAACCATCCTTAGCGTCTCGTTCATCAACCCGTCCCAGTAGAACAGGCCCAAAGATGATGTCCCAAGCCCCTTCACTGATGTTCTCCAATCCGACTATCTGATGTTTCAGGACATAGCCGACATAGATTCTGAGCCTTCCTTTGTTCACCACGCCGTTGGAGTCCGTTCGGTATGCCTCAACATGGCTTGGGTACTTCATCTCCGGCAGCTTCCTCGGAAATGCCCGTGACGAGCTTGTATAGCAGGAGCCTGGTGTTTTCTGCCCCAAAGCCTCATGAAGACGTTCATGATTATAGTGCTGCATGAACAGGTCAAAATGCTTCTGCTGGGCTCCCCACTCAATTTCCGGCGGCCTTGGCAATGTGCTCTTAAGCGTGCGGTGCATGCGCTCATGCCGTCCATTCTGCTCGGGTCGACCCGGCTGAATCCTTTCGTGAATGATGCCCAGGCGGGCCCACCAGATAGACAACTGCGATAACCCGGCACGCCCACCGCTGGCGAAAGGGACTCCGTTGTCCGTACGGATCCGCTCAGGCATTCCATACATCTTGAATAACCGCTCGAAGGTGGCCTTGGCGTCCTTGAAAGTCGTGCTCGGCATGCTTTCACAAGCCAGTAAAAATCGACTGGCGTGATCCATTACCGTCAACGGGTAACACCAGACACCGTCTCCTGTCAGGTATTGGCCTTTGTAATCAGCGCTCCAGAGCTGGTTAGGAAGGTCGGCTTTCTGAAGTGGTTTGGGATAAACGGCGACACGTTGGCGCAACCGCCGAGACACCACCAATCCCGCTTTTTTAAGCACGTTGTAGATCGTGGTTTTGGAGGGTGGCGGCTGATCTGGAAACCGCTCTCTCAGGGCTGTCTGGATCTTTTTCGGGCCTGGCGTGGTTTGCCCTTGGCCGCGCAGCTCAAGAATGGCCTCTTTGACCGCAAACGGCACAGCCTGAGCTTGAGAGTGGCGCTTGCGACTGCACTCCGCCAATCCGTTGATGCTGTCCGCGTTGTAGCGGGCTACCCACTTGTAACCGGTCTTGCGACTGATGCTGTGAGCCGCACAAAGTTGGCTGAAATTAAGTCGACCGGACAGATAGTCGGCAATGAACATCACTTTCAGGTCCATAGGTTTGAGCTCTCGCCACGGCATGGTCAGATCCTCGGAATCGACCAGTGCCAGTTAAAAACTGTTACCTATGTGCTTGAACTGTTTTGTTACCTATGTGGGTGAGTCATACCGG
>NZ_APIO01000129.1:0-8802 GCF_000408945.1 Pseudomonas sp. G5(2012) | reverse complement strand
CAGCAAGCCGGCTCCTACAGCGCATATCCAGGTTGCAAGGGGTTGGACATGCAAAGCACCGGGGTCAGGTCTCGGACAATTGCGCCGACCAGTGCTTCATCTCCTCGGCAATAAAATGTTTAACCAGATCGCTATACATTTTTTCGATTGCGTCCGGGCTCAGGCCCTCGGCCTCGGCCCATTCTCGACGTGTTGCCAGCATGGTAGTGAAGCGCTCCTGAGCACGCACCGAGGCCGCAGAGGTCTTGAATTTCGAAGCCGCAAGCACGTACTGGAATCGCCTGCCTAACAACTTGATAACGGCCTGGTCGAGGGCATCGATCTCACGTCTGATGTCCTCCATTCCTTTGCATTGCGCGGGTTGCAACTGGGTGAAAACTTCCATGTAGGTAACTCCGTTATTTTTCAGTCCATCGTCGAAGCGCCGCCGAAGCATGCTTCTCATTTAATCTCACATTAGCACTCGTTGCATGATCCCAATTTCATTGGGTTCGAGGCAATTGCATGGCACCGGCTCTCTTGATTGCCTTCAACTTTGTGCCCATTGTTGTCCCGAGCGGCGTACCGACGAAAGACCGTACGCCGTGGGGTGCCAAGTTTACAGTGTTATCGTTAACGACCATCGCGAGCATGCTCGCTCCTACATGCTAATGCCCGATCCTCCCAATTCTTTCGGTACATCCTTGAACTTCGGCAATCCATCTTCAATACGCAACACCGACTCCTGATAATGCACATGAACCCCTGGCATGTACTCAAGATCCGGGATGAGCGCAGCATACACATCGATGAGTCCCATCCCCGGGTGCTCGGTGAAGAGATGTCCGCCGCACGTCTTGCACCACTTGCGGTAACTCTGTGGTGTCTTGTTGTAGGTGCCGATGTTGTCGGCGCCCCGAGTCACTTGCACCGCCTCCGGTTTCCACAGGGTGAAGGCATTGACCGGCCCCGCCGACCAGTGCCGGCACGACTCGCAATGGCAATAGCCCATCGCGGCCGGCTCACCGCTGACGGTGAACTCGACCGCACCGCAAAAACAACTGCCTTTGTAAGACTGTTCAATGTTCATGGCATGACTCCTTGATCAATGGTCAGGCGATAGCTCGCACAAACGTTACCTGTCTTCACCCGTCGATGTAGCGCACCGCTGTCGCCGGCGTGCGTCGCACCTGCAGGTCGAAAATGTCCGGGCGTGCATAGTGCCCGGTGACGTCGAGCGCCCGCCGTGCCGGGGCCACGAGTGAGACGTCGATGTCCGCATACAGAATGCCTGCCTCTCGGTGCAATGGGCCGGCCACGATCCGGCCTTGGGGATTGACCACCACCGAGTCGCCGTCGTTGATCCATTCGTCTGGATCGGCAAACAGTTGCGCACGGGACGGGAAGTCGTCAGGGACGTCGCTGCCGCGCAGCGCGGTGCCACTGCCAAGCACCCAGCAGCGGCCTTCGAGGGCAATGTGACGCATCGTACTGATCCAGCCCTCGCCAGTGTCGTAAGTGGGCGCGACATAGATTTCCACCCCTTGGGCATACAGCGCGTAGCGCGCCAGCGGCATGTAGTTTTCCCAGCAGATGAGCGCCCCCACGCGGCCAACCGGTGTATCCACCGCGCGCAACCCGGACGCATCACCAAAGCCATGCACCATGCGCTCGGGATTGGTGGGCATCAGTTTGCGGTGTCGGTTGAGCACGGCGCCGTTCACGCCGATAACGACTACGCTGTTATAGAGCGTGCCCCCTCCATTGCGCCGGTCGCATTCATTGATGCCGCACACGATCGTCACCGCGTGAACCCTGGCGGCCTCGCACAATTGGCACAGGTCACCGTTCACAATATCAACGGCATTGGCCAGCAACCGCGTATGCAACTGGCCGATGACAGCGCCGTCCTTTCCCGCCGCCAGCCGCCAGATCCACGACGGGTAACCTGGAATGAACGATTCGGGCAGAACAATCAGCGAAGCTCCCGCCGTCGCGGCCTCAGAGACCGATTGCACGGCCCGGGCGATCGTCGCGCTGCGATCGAGCAGCACGGGCGGGCGCTGAATAATGGCGATCTTGGTCATGATGTTCTCCTGGGGCGGTTGGCTGTCGGAGACTTGAGCGTGCGCGTGGCGAAGTCGCGGGGCTAGTTCAATATCTGAAGCGTTGCAGCGATGGGAGTGCAGGCAATGAACGAAAGCTATGGTCAGTTCTGCACGGTCGCGCGCGGTGCCGAGGCACTGTGCGAGCGCTGGACACCCTTGGTCGTGCGCGAACTGTTGTGCGGCAGCAAACGCTTCAATGAACTGCACCGCGGCGTCCCCCGGATGTCCACCGGCTTGCTGGCACAGCGGCTGCGCCATCTGGAAGAAATCGGCGTGGTGCATCGCACCGCGGTTGGCAAAGTCTGGGAGTACAGCCTGACCGAGGCGGGCGAGGAATTGCGCCCCATCATCATGGCGCTGGGGCATTGGGGCGCGCGCTGGATCGGCAGTCGCCTGCGCGATGATCAACTCGACGCGGGCCTGCTCATGTGGGACGTGCGCCGGTTCGTGCGTCTCGAGACGTTTCCGTCCCGACCGGTGGTCATCCAGTTCAAATTTCGCGACGCGCGGTCCGGCGAGCAAGCGTGGTGGCTGGTGGTCGAGGAGGGTGTGGCAGACCTGTGCCGCGACGACCCCGGGCGTGAATTGACGCTCGTTGTGGATTCAAGCGTGCGTGCCTTGACTGAGGTATGGGCGGGCGACCGCACACCGCGGGAGGTGCTTGAGTCGCGAGAGCTGCGTGTGGATGGCGCAGCGCAGGATGCGCAAAACCTGTGGCGCTGGTTGGGTACGAGCGCGTTTGCCGGGACCCGGAGCGCGGCGCGTTAGCCGTTCAAGCAAAACGAGCGGCTACAGCCCACTGAACATCCCGATAATCACGGCATTGACCAGGTCAATGAAGAATCCGCACACCAGCGGCACGATCAGAAAGGCCTGGTGAGCCGCACCGTACTTCTGGGTCACGGTCGTCATATTGACGATGGCTGTCGCGGTGGAACCCAGCGCAATACCACCGAAGCCTGAAGCGATCACGCTGGCTTCGTAATTGCGGCCCATGAAGTGAAAGACCAGAAAATACGTATAGAGCACGGTCAACAGGATCTGCAGGGTCAATGCGCAAGCAATAAACAACAGCGCGCCGCTGAGCTGCCACAACTGCAAGCCCATCAGCGCCATGGTCAGGAACATACCCAGGCAGACATCGGAAATCAGCGACAGGCCCTGGCTGGCGCCGCTCCAGGATTTCAGGCGCTGCTCGCCGATCAGCCCCCGCACGAGGTGGTGAATGACGATACCGGCGAACAGACAACTGACGAACTTGGGCAGGGTGATCCCGCTATCGACCAGCAGCAGGTTGAGCCCATAACCGAGCATCAAGGTCAAATTGAGCCACATCCACGCCCAGAGCACGTCGTAGTAGTCCAATGGCTTGCTTTGCTGTTGTTCGAGGATGCCGACTTCCAGCGCCGCATCCCCGGATGGCGTCAGTTGATGGCGACGGATCAGGCGGTTGGCGATAGGGCCGCCGATCACACAAGCGGCAATCAGGCCGACAGTGTTGCTGGCGATCCCCAATTCGTGCGCGTTCTGGATGCCCAGCCTTTCGACGAACAGCGGTGCCCAGGCCAGGGTCGTGCCGACCCCTCCGGTGAGGGAAATCGAGCCCACCATCAGGCCAGCCTTGGGATCAAGCCCGAAAACCTCGGCCATGCCCATGCCCAGCGCGTTCTGCAGGAAAATGAACACCGCGGCGAGCACCAGCAGGATCAGCAGCGGTCGCCCACCCTTGATCAGCTGGCGCATGTCCGACCTCAAGCCGATACCGGCAAAGAAATAGAGCAGCATGGTGTCGCGTACTTGCAGATCGAACTCGACCTGGATGTTGAGACCGAAGTACAACAGACTCGTGACCGCCGCACACACAAAGCCGCCGACCACCGATTCTGGAATACAGTATTGACGCAGCAAGGTGCTGTGCTGGACCAGTGTCTTGCCCAGGAAGAGCAGCAGGATGGCCAGGGTGAAACTCACCAGGCCATGAACAGCAAAGAGTTGGGCGGTCATCTATAGCCTATTGAAAAACCTCAAAAAAATATTATCCAGTGTCGATCGCACGGTTTTGCGACCTGGATCAATGAAAGTACAGATCGCCGATGAATTCGGGTGTGGTCAAGGCCCGGATTCGCCGAAGTGAGTCAAGCACCTGATCCCGGAACACGCAATCGCCGGAACAGGGGAGCGTATATCCTCGAGACTGACCTGGAGCCTTGCATGAAAGTTGGCGTGATCTCCGATACCCATGGCCAGCTCCGCAACGAAGCACTCGCGGCGTTGCAGGGCTGTGAACGAATCATTCATGCCGGCGACATCGGAAAGCCGGAAGTACTCGAACAACTGGCGTTGATTGCGCCACTGCATGTCGTGCGCGGGAACAATGACCTGGCAGCTGCGTGGGCGGAACATCTCGCCGACCACCTGAGTTTCGAACTTGAGGGATGGCAGACGTTGCTGGTGCATGACATTGCCGATGCCCCGGCAGTGCTGGCGCCAGGCACGAGGCTGGTGATTACCGGGCATTCCCACAAGCCGTGCATTGAGTGGCGCGGTGAACGGCTGTACCTCAATCCAGGCAGTGCAGGGCCGCGACGGTTCAAGTTGCCGGTGACATTGGCGTTGCTTGACGTGCAAGAGGGGGCGATTGAGCCGCGTCTGGTTTCGTTGCTGGAGTGAACGTTTGCTTAGGGGCGGGTGTTGCATGTCTTTGAGAAAGGGGGCGACAAGCAAGGCTGAAGTGAGGGGGTAAAGGGGGCAATGGAATGCCCCATTCAAGAATCTTCTGCCTCGGGCGCCCGGAAGGCCTTGCTGTAGAAACCGGACTGGTCGAAACAGTAGACCTGCTTCTTGCCGGATGCAAGCATATCGCAGGCATCACCTATTCGTTTTGCGCGCGTCTTGAGTTGCTTGGCTGAAGTCATCCAGTGTATCCAGTCTACTCGTGCGAGGGTCGTCGTATTCTTCCAGACTTCATGAGCCTGAGGAGTGGCTGCCAGTGCCTCCTGAAAATCTGCGGGGATCTCAGGTTCGGGTTCCTTTTTCACGGGGGTTAGCTCGAGGGTAACCACATCCCCAACGGCCGCGCCTGCGGCTTCAAGTAATTCGCGACTGACCTGCAACCAATGGCTCAACTGACCATCCGGCTCCAGGGTTGCCTGGAAAAGGTGCCCATTGATCGCGCCTTCGACTGTCGTCCTTCCTCGCCTCGGAAGTTGTTCACTCACTTCTCTTGGCAGCACTACGAACGCCCACGACGTATCATTACCAGGCTTTGTCGGACGAAGAAGCTTTGCTTCGAATCGGGATTTCATCATCACACCCTCCTCACCGTAGAGTCTAAATTCGCACCTGAAGGCTTATATCAGCGGTTATTGCGCAAGATGAAGAAGTTCAACGCGCCGGCCAGGCAAAGCCACACTAGATATGGAAACAGGATCAAACCGGTGATCACATCAAGCCGCAAGGCCAGAACCACCATTACAGCGACCACAAGCCAAAGCAGCGCGAGGATCACCATGCTGGCGAGAATACGTTGAGCGCCGAAAAACACCGGCGTCCACAGCGTATTCAGTGCAATCTGCGCGGCCCACAAAGCCAGCACTACCTGACTATCAGGTATCTGGGTCAACCGATACCCAGCCCAGGCGAGCAACAGGTAAATAGTCGTCCAGGCGACTGGAAACAGCCAGTTGGGGGGCGTGAAACCGGGTTTGGCGAGAGATTCGTACCACTGGCCCGGTTGGAAAAAAACGCCTGTGCTGGCCGCAGCCCCGCAGGCCAGGAGAAAAATGTAAAAAGTCATCACTATTCCTTTGTGGAGTTCCGTGTCTTGAGTTGCGAAGGCATGTCCGCAGCATTAAGTAGAAGACGCTTGGAGAAGTGAAAAGTTTGGGTTTGTGGATGGCATTTTTCTGCTTACCGAAAGTGAGCCAATAATCACGATTTTTTCAGCATTACCGAGGTGTGCTTATGAACAACGCCAAAAAAGTGGTCATTGAGGACTGGGAGGGTGATGGCTGCATTCGTATCCCCGATGAGACATTGCAGGAGATGGGAGTCGACGTCGGAGACACCCTCTACCTGATCGAAGAGTATGTGGGTACGACTCGCTGTGTCGTGCTCAGTAAGACCCCACGAGTCGCTGATCGCACGGATGAGCTGGCCAGGTATTGGAGCGAAAACTAGGGTGCCTGGACTATCTGCTCCTCACAATGTCCTTCGCTTATGAGCAAACGAGTAAGGCGGTTTTGCAAAAAAATCTGAAAAACTGACGACCAACTGGTTACTTCTAATCGTAACTATAGGTATTTAATAAGTTTTTTTGAGTTCGTGCTTGACGCCCCAGCAGTAAAAAACGTTTAATTGCGCCGCGGCCCAGATAGCTCAGTCGGTAGAGCAGGGGATTGAAAATCCCCGTGTCGGCGGTTCGATTCCGTCTCTGGGCACCACCTTTCGCTTTCAGGTGGCTCCAACACCACCCGAAACACCCCAAGAAACCCGCCTTGTGCGGGTTTTTTGTTATCTGCGTTTTTTTATTTACTCCGCCGCCTGCGCCCGCAAGCGCCGCCCAATCACATCCATCAAGTCACAGCCATCACGCAACGGAATCGCCAGCAGCTTGGAAAAGTCCGACAATACCACCGTATCGCAACCAATCTCGGCGCGAAAGGCGATGTTCTCCAGTACCTGCGTCACCGTGCGAATGCGGTAATCCGCCATGGCTTGCAGAACGTCGAGTGGGGCTTGAGTGTCGATGAGTAGAGAGGCCGGGATCAGGTCGATTCCGGTGAGGGGCATGTATCTTTCCATAGGTGAAAACTCCGATCAGTGCAAAGGTGGACTGTCCCTCATTCGTCGCCAAACAAATGGGTGACAGCTGTACGCAGGTTGGCGAACCGGGATCGGAATCCGGCAGACCCGAAGGTCTCCCGCGCACAGCTGCCATAAAGACAGCTTTGCGAACGTGCAAAAGCACCTGCAAGAAAGCACAGAGCTTTTGCATCCGATCAGTCAGGTCGCCAAACCTGAGTCGCCATTTGGGCGACGGGGCGGACTATAAGCTTCATCGGATCGATGGGCAAGGTGAGGCATTCCGAGCTTTATGTAGGACCTGTGATGATGAAATCTCAGACCTTTCCCATCACTTCGCTGGAAATCCAAACACAGACCTGAGATGGTCATCGCCCGTTGGTTTCAGCCACCGAAGCTATCCTCAATCAACACGCCCGCCGTCGAGATGGACCTCTACCCAATGCAAACCCCAGCCCAACCGCAACGCGCCCTCTGGAAAACCTACTTGCTGTTCCTCGCCCCCATGGTGCTGTCCAATTTCCTCCAGTCCATGTCCGGCACCGTCAACAGCATCTACATCGGCCAGATGCTCGGCACCCAGGCGCTGGCAGCCGTGTCCGGCATGTTCCCCATCGTGTTCTTCTTCATCGCCCTGGTCATCGGCCTCGGTGCGGGGGCGGGTGTGTTGATCGGGCAAGCGTGGGGGGCACGGGAGACGCATTTGGTGAAGGCGATTGCCGGGTCGACGTTGTTGTTGGGGTTGTTGATCGGGTTGGTGGCAGCCGTGGTGGGTAGTGTGTTCGCACGGTCTTCCTTGGTGGGGTTGGGGACACCGGGGGATGTGCTGGACGATGCGGTGGCGTATGCCCATGTGATGTTGTGGTTCATGCCGACGCTGTTGGTGTTTGTGTTGTTCACGCAGTTGTTGCGCGGGGTGAGTGATACGTTGTCGCCGTTGTTGGCGCTGGTGGTGTCGACCTGTATCGGCCTGGCACTGACGCCGGCGTTGATTCGTGGGTGGTTGGGCTTGCCGCCGATGGGGATTCAGAGTGCGGCGTTTGCCGGCTTGGCGGGCAACCTGGCGGCGATGGGGTGGCTGGCGTGGCGCTTGATTTGCAAGGGCCATCCGTTGGCGCCGAACCGGGAATTTTTTGCGGCAATGAAGCTGGACATGGCGATTCTAGGCAAGGTGTTGCGCATCGGTTTGCCCACCGGGTTGCAGATGGTGGTGTTGTCGTTGTCAGAGCTGGTGATCCTGGCGCTGGTGAACCAGCACGGTTCCCAGGCAACGGCGGCGTACGGCGCGGTGACGCAGATCGTCAATTACGTGCAGTTCCCGGCGCTGTCGATTGCGATCACGGCGTCGATCCTCGGCGCGCAGGCGATCGGGGCAGGGCGCATCGAGCGGATCGGACCGATCCTGCGCACGGGGTTGATGATCAACGTGTGTTTGACTGGAGGTTTGGTGGTGTTGGGGTATTTGCTGTCGCACTGGTTGCTGGGCTCGTTCCTCACCGAGGACGCGACGCGCAGCATGGCCGAGCACTTGTTGCACATCATGCTCTGGAGCCTGTTGGTGTTCGGCTTCCAGGCGATCATCGGCGGCATCATGCGTGCCAGCGGCACGGTGATGGTGCCGGTGGCGATTTCGATTGTGTGCGTGGTGGGTGTGCAGTTGCCGGTGGCGTATCTGCTGGATGCGCGGTTTGGGTTGCAAGGGGTGTGGATGGCGTTTCCGGTGGCGTATCTGGGGATGCTGGCGTTGCAGACGCTGTACTACAAGCTGGTGTGGCAGCATCAGAAGATTGAGCGGCTGGTGTAGGGAGGCGCCAAGATCGCAGCCTTCGGCAGCTCCTTCATCAGCCTCTGCCAACGTTGATCCATGCCGCGTCGGAGCCTGTGGGAGATTGTTGTCTGAGTACATATCCAT
>NZ_APIO01000128.1:0-25916 GCF_000408945.1 Pseudomonas sp. G5(2012) | reverse complement strand
GAACGCGGAGCGTCCCTGGCGGCATTCCCACGCAGAGCGTGGGAACGATCAGGTGAACGCAAACAGATCCAGAATCAGGCTAGCCGGCCGTTTCGCTTAGCGCGGACTCCAGCCCTGCGTTGCTAGCGGAACGCGGAGCGTCCCTGGCGGCATTCCCACGCAGAGTGTGGGAACGATCAGGTGTACGCGCACTTACCATCGCGCAGATCAGCCTCGCTTTCGACGGTTTTTTTCATCCTCATCCAGTGCCTGGCGAACCAGCGCCCGCGCCGCCCAGGCGGTGGTGGCGAGTGATTCTTCGACGCTCGCGCCACCGATATCGCGCACGGCAATCAATGCCTCTGTGCCCATGACGATCGACAGCGCCTGCTTCAGGCGCTTGCGCGCCTTGGGTGACAGCACGTCTTTCATCGAGTCGACAATCGGCTCGATGTAGCTCAGGCGGCGGCCCGGTCGCAGGGGCTCGTGGGACTCGCTTTCGAGCCATACGGTCATGAACGAGCGCTCCATCACGTGCAGGCCGATCTCGTCGTCGATCAGCAGTTTGTTCAACGTGTTCGCCGCCAGGCCCATACCCTTGACCGGATCGTCCCCCGGCTGCCAGATGCGTTCCAGCGGCGGCATGTCACGATCGGCCGCTGTCTCGCTGATCAACGCCTCGACCGTGGGAAAGTAGCGATAGGCCGTGGCGCGCGACACCCTGGCGCGCTCAGCCGCTTGCGCCACCGTGGGCTGATGACCTTCGTCGCGCAAGGCGATGGCGGCCTCGATCAGCGCCTGGCGGGTGCGCAGTTTCTGGTTGACGCGACCTTGTGCATCACCCTCACCGATCAACGGGCTTGACTTGGGATTCGACATGGAATAAATGATACCTTGTCTTGTAATGAGACATGAGTCTCATAATAGACGTAAGGCAGCGGATCTGCCACCGCCCCTGTGCACGGCATCTGCGGGCATCACGATTTCAGGGATTTTCCAGCAACTGAGCGCGCCTCAGGGCGCTTGAGGTGAATGCCATGAATCACACTCCCCGTTCGCGGACCTGGTTTCGACTTGCTGCCCTCTACTTTGCCATTGGCGTGATGCTGGGGGTGACGATGGGTGCCTCCGGCGACCATTCACTCTTCGCCGTACATGCCCACATCAATCTGTTGGGATGGGTATCGATGGCACTGTTCGGCGTCATCGGCGCATTGCACCCGAGCATGACCGAAGGTCGCGCGGCTGCAGTGCAGTTCTGGACGTACAACCTGGGCGTACCGGTAATGCTCGGCGCGCTGACCCTGCGGCTGAAGGGCTTCGCTTCGATCGAGCCACTGATTGGCGTCGCATCGATCCTGATTGGCGTGAGTGTGCTGCTGTTTGCCTGGCTGGTCTTCTCGCGCATCGGCGTTGTTGCCGGGTACTTGAGCCGTACGACAGGCGAATCACGCCTGTCGTGACCCGGTAGCTGCTGCCGCGGGTGCCGTAAGGACAAGGCACCCGTAGCGAGATATACGACGACTCCTCTACTGCGCCACCTGCAGGCGCAACCGGCTTCGACGTGACAAGCCAGCCTGCAACGCGAACACCAGGATCACGGTCGAGGGTGCTGAAAAGCTGCCCAGGCCACCACCGCCATACATCAGGGCAAGGCCCGCTGCCGTGGCGCCAAACCACGCCGTCAGGCCCACCGGGTTGAATGCAGCCACGCGTTCCAGCGCCGCCACGTCACTGCGCCCATAAAGAATCTGCGCCAACGCCACGCCGACCCAGGCCACCACAAAAATGCCCTGGTAGGCCAACGCCTTGAGCAAATAGGCAAACACATCGGCGAGCATCAAGCCGTACACGATCACCCCCACCGCCAGGGCCCACGCCCAGTACGCACCGCGCACACCGAAACGGGCAAAGAATGCCTGCATGTTGAGCGTCGCCAGGTAGTAATTGGCGGTATTGATCCGGGTTTGCGTGGCCCAGACAAACAACAACCCCCACAGGCCCATCAACTGCAGGATCGCCATGACCACCGACACTTCGTTCAACGCGCCTTCATGGGGAATGCTGCTGACCAGATAGATGCCCGCTGCGCCGTTGAGCAAAAACGTCACCGCGTAGAACGGCATGCCGAAGTTCCAGCGACCGTGATACCCGGCGTCTTCTTCCTTGCCAAACCGGGCGTAGTCGAAGGTGAACAGCATCAGCACCCAAACCCCCATGTAGGCGACAAAGCAGTCCCACCAGCCGAAGGCGCTGGGGGTTGCCGGGCCGAAATCCAGCCATTGCGGCTGGTAGCCATACCGGCTGATCGACAGCCCCACCGCCACCAGCAATCCGCCGAGGTAGACCGGCAGCAGCACGCCATTGAGCTTGTCCAGCCAATGCTGCACGCTGCCCAATATCATCGGCACGCTGTACAGCACCACCAGCAACGCGGCCAGTGGATAGACCAGTTCCGGGTACAGGTGATTGAGCGCCACGGCGATCACCGAACCTTCGAACACCGCGTAATAGATCGCCGTGGAAAAGAAGATCAGGGTGGCCAGGCATGCCCCGGTGCTGCCGAACAACAGCCGCGAAAACAGTGCCACCGACAAGCCGCTGCGAATCGCGAAGCGACTGAGCACACTGTTGACCAATCCATAACTGATCACCGACAGGACCATGCCGATCAGCGCATTGCGCGCGCCATAAGACAGCGCCAGGGAAGCGCCCACCACGATGTAGAACATCGCACTGCACACCGCCCACCAGGCCATGGTCAGTGATAAGCGGCCCATGCGCGCTTGCGCTGGAACGGGGTGATTGGCCGGGTCCTGCCCGGTTTGACTCGATTGCGATAAAGCAGCCATATGCGTGAACTCCAGAACCAGTCAAAGGTTGAAGCGCGGGCAGCCGCCACCGCACCGTAGTGCGGCGTTGGCTTGCCGTTTGGCTTTACCCGCGCAGTGCGGCGGGCAGCGTCAGGAAGGGAACAGCTTGCTCAGGCAGCTGAGTTTTTTCTTATAGGAACGTCGCGCTTCCAGCGCTTCTTCGAGGGTCACCGCCACGAAACGGGCTTTCTGGTTGGGTTGCATCTGGCCGATCAGGTCGAGGTCGGCGCTGATCACCGTACCGATCATCGCGTAGCCACCACCGGACACCGCATCACGGTGCAACACGATGGGTTCGAGCCCCGCGGGGACCTGGATCGAGCCGATCGGGTAGCAACTGTCGACGATGTTCGACGGATCGGAGCCGGCGCCGAAGGGTTGCTCGCGCGGCTGAAAGCTCAGCGGGCTGCCGCCCTTGAAGCGATAACCGATGCGATCCGCCTCGGAACCGACGGTCCAGGCCTCGGCGAAAAAGCTGTCCGCCGCCGCTGGGGTCAAGCGATCGTAGTACAGCCCCGGCACCACGCGCAGGGTGATTTCGCCCCCCAGGGATTGGCGCAGGGCCATCGGCAAACTGGCGCCGGCACGGCCTTTGCCACTGGCGATGCCCACGGGCAGTTCATCGCCGGCGATCAGGCGACGCCCTTGGAAACCGCCGAGCGCACCCAGCGCATAAGTCGAACGGCTGCCGAGCACCACCGGCACATCGATCCCGCCGGCGACCGCCAGATAGGCACGCGCACCGGCCTTCGGAAAGTCAAAGCGCAGCACTTGCCCGGCCTTGACCGTGAAGGCGGTGTCGAGGTGCATGTCCACACCATCGACCTTTGGCGTCATGTGCGCACCGCACACGGCCACCAACGCGTCTTGCGCAAATTCCAGTTCCGGGCCGAGCAACGTGCATTCAAGCGCTGCCGCGCCCGCCGGATTGCCGACCAACTGGTTGGCTGCGCTCAACGCGTATTGGTCGAGCGCCCCGGAAGGCGGAATGCCCAGGTGGTAGTAGCCTTCGCGGCCCTGGTCCTGTACCGAGGTCGCCAGACCGGGTTTGAGTACCTTGATCATGCCAGCACCTCCTGCAGCGACTTGGGATAGCCGACGGGGTCAGCCAGGAAAGCATCCAGGGAAAACTCCACCGGACGAATCCGCAGATCGAAACGTCCGGCTTCCACTTCGGCCACGGCAACGTCATAGGCCTCACGGTCCATCGGCTTGAATTGCACGATGTCGCCCGGGCGGAAGAACACCATGTGTTCCTTGAGGTAGGCCAGGTTCTGCTGCGGGTCGTAGATCGGTGCCGGCGTAACGCCGAACATCTGATAACCACCGGCGCCGCGCACGGAGTAGATGCAGCCGAAGCATCCGCCATGACCCAGGGTCAATTTGGGTGTATCGGTGCGCGGCCGCAGGTACTTGGGCACCTGCAACTGACGCTCGCGCTCGACCATCTGGAACATGAACGGCAACCCCGCGACGAAACCGACCATCGAGACAAACCATGGCGCGCCACTGTGCGCGGCGATGAACGCCTCGACGTCCGCCAGGCCATTGATCCGCGCAGCGTATTCCAGGTCTGTCGCACTCGGGTCCTGGTGGCGGTCACGAAAACGCATCAAGGTTTCATGGGTCCAGGGATCGTTATAGAGCACCGGAATCTCGATGATCCGGGTCTGCAACGTGCGCTCGGCCACGGCCTCGGCTTCTGCGCCTTTTACCGCTTCGAGCAAGGTGTGAGGCGCGATACGGTCGGGGTCGAAACGGATCTGGAACGAGGCATTGGCCAGGCACACATCGAGCACGCCATCCAGCGCCAGCCGCTCCACGGCGCGGGTCACGGCCATGCCCTTGAAAAACGCTTCAAGGGACATGCTGTCGCTGACTTCGGCGAACAAATGCTCGTCGGCGCCAAAGCTGTAGCGGATTGCGGTACTCATGCTTCACCTCCGCTGCGGCGCTCGGCCAGCCAGGTTTCCAGGGTGCCAGTGTGGAAGTCGGCGCTGTGCAGCCACGGTTGTTCCAGGAGCTCACCGTGCAGCGACAAGGTGCTGGCCATGCCGGTGAGCGTGGTCTGCGCGACGGCGACTCGCGCACGGGCCAACGCTTCGTTGCGGTCGCGGCCATGCACAATCAGCTTGGCCAACAGCGAATCATAGTACGGTGGCACGCGGTAGCCTTGGTAGAGATGGCTGTCGACCCGCACACCCTCCCCTTGCGGCCAGGTCAGTGATTCGACCAGGCCTGGGCTGGGGAAGAAATCCCGCGCCGGGTCTTCGGCATTCAGGCGCATTTGCAAGGCGGCGCCATTGAGCTGGATGTCGCTTTGCTTGTAGCCCAGCGGCTCGCCACCGGCAATGCGCAGCATGGCCTGGACCAGATCGATACCGGTAATGAGTTCGCTGACCGGGTGTTCCACCTGGATCCGCGTGTTCATCTCGATAAAGAAAAACTCGCCGGTGGCGTCGTCGTACAGGTACTCCAGGGTGCCGGCGCCCTTGTAGCCAAGGGCCTCGGTCAGGCGCACGGCACTGGCGCAAAGCGTCTCGCGCTGTTGTGGGTTGAGGACCGGCGACGGTGCCTCTTCGAAGATCTTCTGCCGCCGACGTTGCAGCGAGCACTCGCGCTCGAACAGGTGCACCGCGTGCTGGCCATCGCCCAACACCTGCACTTCGATGTGCCGGGCCTTGCCGATAAACCGTTCCAGATACACCGCACCGTTACCGAATGCGGCCTGGGCTTCGCGCTGGGAACGGGGAAACTCTTCGCTCAGTTGCTGGGCGTTTTCCGCCAGGCGAATACCACGTCCGCCACCACCGGCCGAAGCCTTGATCAGCAACGGGAAGCCTACGGATTCGGCAGCCTTGAGCGCCGACTCGACGTCGAACAGCTCACCGGGGGAACCGGGCACCACCGGCACGCCAGCCGCTTGCGCGGTGCGCCGGGCTTCGGCCTTGTCGCCCATGCGCCGGATCGTCTCGGCGCCGGGCCCGACGAAGATCGCGCCGGCGGCGACAACCGCTTGCGCAAAATCGGCGTTCTCCGAGAGAAAACCGTAACCCGGGTGTACCGCATTCGCACCGGTGGCTTTCAGGGCGCCGAGCAATGCCTCGACGTTCAGGTAACTCTTGTCAGCGCGGGCGGGGCCAAGGATATGGACCTCGTCGGCCATGCGCGCTGCCTGGGAGTCGACGTCCGCTTCGCTGCAGGCGGCAACGGTGGGAATCCCCAGCGCTTTGGCGGCGCGGATAATCCGCACAGCGATTTCGCCACGGTTGGCGATGAGTAATTTACGAATACCTTGAGTCATGATCGCCCCCTACCCTCAATGGCCATCGAGCGTTGCGATGACCTGACCCGGTTCCACCGGATCACCGTCTTCGACCAGGAAGGCACTGAGGCGACCGGCCGTCCCGGCGGTCAGTTCGGAAAACTGCTTCATGACCTCGATCAGGCCAATCACGGTGTCGGCGCTGACCTCTGCGCCCGGCTCGACGTAGTTCGGCGAGTCCGGTGTGGCTTTACGGTAGAAGGTGCCCGGCAACGGGGTAATAACGGTTTGTTCGGCCATGTCTGTTCCTCTTGGAATAGTTGTAGAAAGGCAGGCATAAAAATGGATCGGTGTTGAACCCTGGCGTCTCTGTGCCTGGTGTTTCGTTGTGCTCCAGGGCTCAGCGCGGTGCGCGAACCTTGATCCCCGCGTCATCCAGCGCCTTGCGTGTGGCCTCGACCAATGCCAGGGCACCCGGTGTATCGCTGTGCAAACAGATGGAATCGAATTCGATGGCCAGGTCTTCGCCTTCGACAGTGCGCACCACACCTTCCTGGCAGGCACGCAGCACCCGCGCCGCCACTTGGGTCGGGTCGTAGGCTCGTACGTTGCGGGTAAAGACGATGGAGCCGCTGAGGTCGTACTCGCGGTCGGCGTAGAACTCGCGGATCACCGGTTGGCCGAGTTCCCGGGCGACGTGCCAGATCACTGAGTTGGGCATGCAATACAGCAGCAACTCCGGCTCCAGGCGCTGGAGATTTTCCACCAGCAAACGCGCAGCTTGCTCGTCGCGGGCCAGGTGCATGTACAGGGCGCCGTGAGGTTTGATGTGTTGCAGCGCCACGCCCTGAACCCGGGCGAGTTCACGCAGCGCACCCAACTGGTAAAGCATGTCGTCGACCAGTTCCTGGGCCGGTGCATTGATGTGCCGGCGGCCGAAGCCGACCAGGTCGCGGAACCCCGGATGCGCGCCGATGGCCACGCCCAGTTGCTTCGCCCGTTCGACGGTGCGGCGCATGGTGCTTGGGTCGCCGGCGTGGAAACCGGTGGCGATGTTGGCGGTGCTGATGAAGCCCATCAGCTCATTGTCAACGCCATCGCCGATGGTCCATGGGCCAAAGCCTTCGCCCATGTCCGAATTGAAATCTACTGCCTGCATGACGCTTGCTCCTGACGCTTGTGACTTCATGCAGGCCACGTTAAATTCCCGCCAACCCCTTGGGAAGATCTATTATCAGAGGGGCCATCTTCTGAAAAACAGATAACCCTGAAAAACAGACAACGGAGCGCCCATGTCACTGACCCTGCGCCAGGTCCGCTATTTCGTCGCCACCGCGGAGATCGGGCAAATTTCCCAAGCGGCCATTCACCTGAACATTTCCCAGTCCGCGGTGACCACCGCGATCAAGGAGCTGGAAGCCATGCTCGGCACGCTGTTGTTCCAGCGCTCGGCCCAGGGCATGAGCCTGACCGATGCCGGGCGGCATTTTCTCAACCGTGCCTATGTGATTTTGCGCAGCGTCGACGACGCGCTGAATAGCCCGCTGCCGGACGTCCGCGCCAGTGGCCTGTTACGTTTGGCCGCGAGCTACACGGTGATCGGCTACTTTCTGCCGCACCATCTGCAACGGCTTGAACACTGGCACCCGGACGTAGCCATCGAGGTCCACGAACAAGAGCGCACGGCCATCGAGCAAGGCCTGCTGGAAGGAAAATTCGACATGGCGGTGGTGCTGACCGCGAACCTCACTCACCCGGACATCGTTTCGGAAACCCTCTTCAACTCCGAACGCCGGTTATGGCTGCCCAGCCATCACCCCCTGCTCGAACGCTCCGCCGTCAGCCTGGCTGACGTTGCGCAAGAGCCCTTTATCCTGTTGACCGTCGACGAAGCCGAACAGAGCGCCAAGCGTTACTGGGAACACGCGCACCAGCAGCCAAACGTACGGATACGCACCAGTTCAGTCGAAGCGGTGCGCAGCATGGTCGCCAATGGCAGCGGCGTGGCGATCCTCTCGGACCTGGTGCACCGCCCCTGGTCGCTGGAGGGCAAACGCATCGAAACCCTGACCGTCACTGACAAGGTAACCCCCATGAGCGTAGGCCTGGCCTGGCATCGCGAGCGCGATTTCAGCCCGGCCATGCAAGCGTTTCGTAACTATTTCCACGATGCATTCCTGGCGCCGCAACAACTGTCGGCACGGCGCTAGTTCACCCGTCGAAGCTGTGTTCCAGGTTCGTCATCCGGCCGCGGAACGTTGCCTTTTTATGCGGTACATATCGTCGTCCGCATGGCTGAGCAGCGTATCGGCATCCTCTCCGTCCGCGGGATAACAGGCGATACCGATACTGCAGGACGGCATTGTGAGTACGGAAGAGTCGGCATCCGGTGGCTCGGCCAAGACCGCGAGAATCTGCGCCACTTTCTCGTACACGTCGCCCTGGGACTGGATATCCGTCAACAACACTGTGAATTCATCACCGCCCATCCGGGCCACCGTGTCCGTCTCGCGCACGCAGCCTTGCAGCCGACGGGCAATCATGCGGAGTACCTGATCGCCCGCTGCATGGCCATGGACATCGTTGATGCCCTTGAAGTCGTTGATATCGAGAAACAGCAAGGCCAGGCTGCTGTCGTGGCGCCGTGCCGCGCGCAGGGCCGCATCCAGCCGATCATTGAACAGCGCCCGGTTGGCCAGCCCCGTCAGCGGGTCATGATGGGCGAGGAAGCGCAATTCCTCCTCCGCCTGCCAGAGGGCGGTGACGTTGCGCGCCACACCGATCCGCGCCCCCACCTCCTCGGACCAGAAGGCGGCCCACAGGATGTGCACGATACCGCCATCCTTGCGGATATAACGGTTGCGGAAATCGAAGTGCGGCTGGCCATTCATGACCCGGACAATGGAGGCTCGCGTTTTCGCCAAGTCGTCAGGATGCATGTAGTCGGTGATCGGGGTGCCGGTCAACTCGTCCGCACGGTAACCGAGCAGCGCCTGACAGGCATCACTGACAAATACGATCTGGTTATCCCTGTCGACCACGAAGACCGTGTCCAGCATCAGATGGATCAGTTTGGGGTAGAGCGCTTGCAGGTCAACGGGCATAGGTCAGCGAGTCCCGGTTCATGTAGCCTGATCATGCCTGATCACGAAGGGAGGCGGCTAGGCGTGCGGCAAGGTTTTGCTGGCCCAATGCCGACTCAAGCGGATTGCCTGCGCCAGGTGCCGGGCGATGTACCGAACTGGCGCTTGAAGGCGCGACTGAACGCCGCTTCGGATTCGTAGCCGACTGAAAAGCCGATTTGCGCCACATTCCCCCGCCCTTCTCGCAAGTGTTGAGCCGCCACGTGCATGCGCCAGAGCGTCAGGTATTGCATCGGTGGCTGTCCGACCAATGCGGTGAAGCGCTGGGCGAATACCGAGCGCGACATGCCCACCTCGAGCGCCAGGGTTTCAGCGGTCCAGCCCTCGGTCGGACGCGCATGGAGCAGTGCCAGTGCGCGCCCGATATGCGGATCGCGCAAACCCGCCAACCACCCGCGCCGCTCTGCCGGAAGGCTCGCTACATACTGGCTGACGGCTTCGACGAAAAGCAATTCAGACAGTTTGGCAATGACTGCCGTTGAGCCGACGCGTCCTGCCGCTGTCTCGCTTACGGCGAAACGGAACGAGCTTTCGATCCAGGCCCCTGAAGCCGTCGCACGCATGTCCAGTTTGAGTACCGATGGCAGCGATGAAAGCAACGGACTGAAGGGGGTTTCAGAGCCGAGGAAACCGCACAACAGCTGTGTGGTCTCCCCATCCCCGCCGCACTTGATGCGTGAAATGCCGCCGACTGACGGCGGCGTAATGACGTCGCGCGCCGACATGGGTGTAAAGCCCAGGTCACTGCCAAACGTATGAACATCATTGCGAGGTAGCAGGATCAATTCGCCTGCGCGCACGTCGAGGGGGGCGCCATCGTCGACGCGCAATTGCATGTGCCCCGCCGCGACAAAATGCGAGGCAATGATATGTCGAGGCGCCGCCACGAACGGTTTGCAATCGTCGGCAGAGATTCTGCCGCTCATGCACCAGGGCGCAGTGAACTCTGCCTCGAGGAACACTCCCCCAGACAGCCGGATCACACGCAACACATCGGAAAGCGCATCGAGCATTTGCCACCCCTCCTTTACGGAGTCTGGAGCAAGTAATCAGGCGCAGCGGTCATTCTTCACCCGGACGGCGAGGCCTAGATTAGCACCAACGCGGACCCAGCGATCAGCACTCTCCCCAGAGGCTTTATCCAGGGTCATTGGCTCCGTCCCATTGTGGCTCGACCTGGAAAATTGGAGATCGATATGAACACCTTCGCGACCCTCCCCATCCCTGATTCGCGCAACGCCGCCCGATACGCGCAACTGGTCAGGTCATCGAAGAAAGCCGAATGGCAGATCGATCGCGATCTGCTGCAGGACCGGCATTTCGACTTCTCGCGCAAATTCCTGCCCGACTCACTGTCGCTGGTCGACCGCCTGACCTTTCTTGACGCACACCAGGCGCGCCTGCTCAGCCAGATTCAAGGGCGAACCTATGCGTACCTCTTTGGCCTGGTCGAGCGCTTTATCAGTGCCAAAATGCTCGATCAGGGTCGCGCCCATGTATTCGACGATCAGCTCGCACTCGAAGCGCTGGTGCGCTTCTCCAATGACGAGATCAAGCATCAGGAGCTGTTCCGGCGCATCGAGACAATGATTGGCTCGCAACTGCCGTCGGGATATCGTCAAGTGGCCGATCCAAACGATGTGGCGCGCGTGGTGCTGGCATCCAGCACCTGGTCGGTGCTGGCGCTGACCTGTCATATCGAGTTGTTCGTGCAATCCCACTACGCACAAAGCATCGCCCCGCACGAAGAGCTATGCCCGCTGTTCAAGGACGTCTTCAAGTTTCACTGGAAGGATGAAAGCCGACACGTCGTGCTCGATGAACTGGAGTGGAAGGCCGAGCACGCAAAACTGTCGCCCGCCGAATGCGACCAGGCAGTGAACGACCTGATAGCACTGGTGGCGGCCGTCGACGCCATCCTGCAGGCACAATCGACAGCCGATGCCGAGTACTTCACGCGCCATGCTTCACGATCATTCAGTGTCGACGAAGCAGCACGCATCAACGCCTGCATGCTGGACGCCTACCGCTGGCAGTACATTATCTCGGGCGTGCAGCATCCACACTTTGCCCGGCTGCTGACGCGCATGACAACGCCAGCCCAGATGTCGCGGATCAACACCGCACTGTCACCCATCATGGGCCATTGATCGAGGCTGGCCGCCATGACAATACCGATGTGGATGCTGCTTGGGTTCGCGACCTGGACGTTACTGCTGTTAATGGCCACCGTCGGGGTCTATCGCTGGGCCAGGATACTGTTCTCGAATGCGCCGATTGCCTCTTTCCGAAGCGATCGGCTCGAGGGCGAGGATTGGTATCGGCGCGGGGTAAGGGCACACGCCAACTGCGTGGAAAACCTGCCTGTGTTTGGCGTCATCGTGTGGGTGATTTCCGCTCTTGGCGTTGAAGGACCTACGGTAAACTACTTGTCGATACTCATTCTGGTTGCCCGGGTGTGTCAGTCGCTGGTGCATGTCTGCCATGAGCAAACCAATGCGTTCGTGGCAGTTCGGTTTAGCTTCTTTTTCGTTCAGTTGGCCTGTTTTCTCACGCTCATCGTGATGGCCGCCGGGTACGGCACACTCTTCTGAACCCAGGCCATGGCCTGCGCTACTTGCGCAGGCCACAGTACCGAACGGCTTGCCTGATGCGCCCCTAGCCAGCGCTGATGTTGCCACAGAAAAGTGGGCGGCTACCGTCTGCCGGACTGCTGCGAACCAGCAAGGCATAGCTACCCTTGGTCAAATCGCTCAGCGCCACCGGTGCCTGGGCCCAATGTTGGGTACGCGGGGCCAGCGATGGGTAGTCGACGCTATTGGCCTGACGGGTCCTGTACGCCGGTTGCGCACCCAATTGCTGGCACGAGCCTGCGTAGATTGCAGTGTCGAGACGGCTGGAAACAGCCATATCGTGGGGGACTCCACCGACGGTGAGCCAGATGCTGGTTTGATCGCCCACCGGGCTGAGGGTGGCTCGAGCGATATGCTCTGCGTTTTGCGGGGTAGCATTGAGGGGGACATCGACAATTTCGTTTCTGCTCGCGCAGCCCGAAATCGCCCCTGCCGCCACTACCAACGCCAGCCAAGATGCACTGTTCATCACAGGTCTCCTGAGTTGAGTTGCGTAGACTTCATCCCCCCTGTGAAGTCTAGTGGTCCCCCCCGCAAGCGGGATCTGGCTGATGGGTGGTCATCGGCAGGCGAACTCATTATGCGCCTCTCCCTCACCCTCCGAGTGCCAGGCCACGCCCCGGCCTGCCACCTGCAAGTGGGCCGTACTGCCGTTGAGCGCCCGCACGTTCTTTTTTCGGATTAGGGGCTAACGCCTCAAAAACGAATGATGTATTCTTTTGATGTCTCTGCAGATGACAATAAACCTATTACAACAAATGAAATGTGGTTGAACTCGGAGCATACCGATATGAAATCCGCACCAATAACGATCATTGTATTTTTTTAGTCGCCCCATTGAGGGAACTGACTAAACCTTGCCTAATAAAAACATTACCCAAAGGATAAATACGTGCACATCACCGAGACGAGCCACGCCGGGGCGGCCGCCAGCCTCCCCCGCCACACCATGCTTTTAGTACTGGGCCTCTGCTGGGCCGCCATCCTCTCGGAGGGGTATGACATCGGCGTCATGGGCACTATCGTGCCCGCGCTGTTGAGCGACCCTCAGTGGAACCTGACCCCGCTGGAAGTGGGTGCAATGAGCAGCTCTGCGCTGTTTGGCACACTGATTGGCGCCTACTTCATCAGCCCATGGAGCGACATTATCGGGCGCAAACCACTGATCATCCTCTGCATCGCCCTGTTTTCGGGCTCCATGTTGGCGGCCGCCTGGGCGCCGACACCGCAAATATTCTCACTGGTCAGGGGGATTGGAGGTCTGGGTCTGGGAGGTGTCATCCCGGTAGCCGCCGCTTTGACGATCGAATACTCGCCGCCGCACCGGCGCAACCTCAACTTCGCGCTGATGTACTCGGGGTACCCGCTCGGCGCCCTGCTTTCGGCCTGGGTCGGCATGACTTTCATGCCCGAGCATGGTTGGCGCGCGGTGGTGGCCGTAGGCGCGATAGCCCTGTTGCTGATCCCGATCATGATGCTGTGGCTCCCTGAGTCATTGGAGTTTTTGGTCGCGAAGAAGCGTACTCTCCAGGCCCAGGCACTGGCCGCACGCCTGGGCATCAGCGAACTGCCTGCGCCACCGATCGATAAGGGCAAGGCGCAACTGTCGCCGTTCCGGGAGATTCTTGCCGAGGTCTTTTCCAAGCGAAACCGCCGAGGCACGCTGTGCTTGTGGGTGGCCCAATGCACGGCGGTCATGGTGGTTTACGGGCTCGGTACCTGGTTACCGCACTACATGCGTAACAACGGCTACGACTTGGGCTCTTCGCTGATGTTTTTCGCCACTTTCAACCTGGCCGCCGCCCTGGGCGGTATTGTCATCGGACGAATTGCCGACCGCATTGGCGCGCGCCGAACCCTTGCCCTGGGCTTTACTTTCGGCGCCTGCGCCATTGCCGCGCTATCGATGAAAAATTCGATTATGGTCACCTACATCCTGGTGGCCTGCGCCGGCTTTGGCAGTGTGGCCGTGGCCTTGGTCCAACTGGGTTACATCGCCAACTACTACGCGCCACACGCACGGGCATCGGCGACCGGCTGGGCGGTGGGCATCGGTCGCTTCGGCGCGATGGGTGGACCGATCCTGGGAGGTTTCGTCGCCGGATTGCAGCTCGATAGCTTCTGGAACTTCATGGTCTTTGCCACGGCTGCGATTGCGGCGGCCATCGCCATCATCATGACCCCCGCCCCCGCGCACGAAAGCTGACTCTGACGACTCACCGGCGAGCCCATGCTCGCCGGTGAGCCATCTACTATTCGATGCCAGCAAATGCCTTCGAAAACAGCGAACCAAAACCCTGCACTTCCCTGTCAATGCCCAACTGGCGCAAGCACATCCACGCCAACGCCTGGTTGCTGCTGACCACCGGTAATGACAAGCGGGCCTCGATGGTCGCCAGCACCTCGGCCACCTGGATCCCGGCGCAGCTGATCAACACGCCATCGAGTGCCATGCCGCTAAACCCCTGGGCCATCTGCAGCCAGGTCTCGCAAGGCAAATTGCCCTGCTCCACCGGAGTCGTGCAAGGCCTGCCCAGGGCGCTGACCACCTCGATGCCGAGGCCGGCGAAGTATTCGCGTTCAACCTCTATCACTTCCTGCGGATAAGGCGTCAACAAGCCGATACGGCGCATATTCTGTGCGCGGCAGCCGGCGATAACCGCCTCGATGGTGGTTACGCTGGCGAGCCCGGTTGCGTCGAACAGGCGCTTGCGCAAATTCTGCGGTCCGGCCAGCAAGGTCGCGGCGGTGCAGTTGATGGCCAACAGATCGACACTGGCGTCGGCGAGCAATTGCGCATGCCCTTCCAGATCTTCGGCGAATTTGCGATCAGCCTCCAGCGATGTCTGGCGAAAAGGCACGCGCGTGGTGACGAAACGCACGCCCTCGGGGACCATCAGTTGAGGTTCGTGGTCGCATAGACCACCCGATGGGTAGAGTTGGCCAATACGCGCCAGAGTACCGATTCCCGGGTTCATGGGACTTTCCTTTTATCAGTGGTGAGTACACACGCTTGAAACAGAAAAACCCCCAAGGACCGGCAAGGACCTTGGAGGCCAGTTAAACTGAACCTGACTACCAGAGCGCCAAGGTATACCCGACGATCAAGCGATTTTCATCGGCGTCGGTGGTCAGGCCATCGCTTGAACGGAAGGTGACATTGCGCCAGCGTACGCTTACGCCCTTCAGTGGACCATCCTGCACGACATAAGCCAGATCGGTGTCGCGCTCCCACTCGCGCCCCTCTTTCACGGTAGCGGTCTTGACGTTGCGCCCGTCCACATAACGGGTCATGAAGGTCAAGCCGGGAATCCCCCATGCTGCGAAGTCATAGTCGTAACGCAGTTGCCACGAATCCTCCTGCGCCCGGGTAAACAGATTGAAGGTCACCAGGTTGGCCACATACGGCTCAGCACCATTAAGGAACGGGAAATCACCGTCGCCCGACAAGTACTGCCAAGCCGTGGTAAATCGATGAGCCTTGTATTCAAGGCCAAGCATGCCGTTGAAGTTGCGGTTATCGATGTGCCCCGCCAGCCTGCGCCCTTCGTCACGACTGTCGAAATAACGCAGGTCGCTTTTCACCACAACACCTTCGGCCAGCGCCCAACGATGAGTCAGGCCGGCGAATTGCTGCCGGTAGATATCCTGCAGGCTGGCGCCGTAGTAACTCAGGTTCAGCTGTGGCGTCAGTGCATAGTTGGCGCCGGCAAAATCGAAGTGGTCGCTGGATGCCCCGCCATAGCCAATGTCTTCATTGCTGGAGGAGTCACGCAGGCTGGCCTGGGTCAATCTTCCCGCGTTGATCGACAGGCCCTGGATGTCCTGTGAATTCAACAAGCCACCGCGGAACGATGAGCCAAGCAGACGGGTGTCGTTGTACATCACCACAGGCAGCGTCGGTTGCAACGTACCCACTTTCAATACGGACTTGCCGGCACGCACTTTGGCCGTCAGCCCCAGCTTGCTGTAACTGTCGGCGGCGCGCCCGCTGTCGCCAAAGGGCAACAGGCCGGAGCCATGGCGATCGGGACTGGAGTCGAGCTTGACCCCCATCTGCCCTAGCGCATCGACACCCACCCCAACATCGCCTTCGGTAAAACCCGACACCAACCGCCCGGTGAAACCCTGGGCCCATTCGTCTGTTTTGGACTGCGGGGCGTTGTCCTGACGATAATCACGATTCAAGTAAAAATTGCGTAGTTCCACACTGGCCTTGCTGTCATCGACAAAGTCCGCCAGGGCACAGTTGGCCATGGACGTCCCGAGGGAAAACAGCAAAGGGGCGGCAAAGCAGGGTCGACTCATTATTATTATCCAGACTTGAGTAAAACCGGGGCGGCCGGCAACCGGATGCGCACCCGATGGCGCGCATCAATTCACAAAGCGGCAGGCAAAGGAAAACCAGCGACGCCCGTGACCGGGCGCCCTTTTGCAGTACTTATTGTTATGTGCGGCGACGACGACTTACCGTCGCTAAGCCTCGAGAATGCAATCCTGCAACTGTGGCGCCGTCAGGTTCTGGGTCAAGCCCAGCATCAGCAATATGCGCAGCTTGTGCGGACTCAGGTCTCCACCAGCCAGTACACCGTCGCGCTGAAGGAATGCCTGCGGTGGAACATTCCCCCTCAAGGCGCGAGTCGCCTGCACCACGATCACCCCGGCCGCCGTTGCCCGCTTGATCGCAGCCACCTCACCCGAAGCCGGTCGACCCGGGGCGAGCCCGGCACTGATGATCGCCCGACTGCCAGCTGCCACCAGTGCATCGATGACAGCCCCATCGGCACCGGCGTAAGAGGTGGCGATATCAACCCGCGCCAGCGCGCTGACGCTGTCGAACTGAAAACGCGTGTGCCAGCCATTCATCGGCAGGCAACGGCGCCAATGCACCCGGGCCAAGGCATCCACTTGCGCCAGCGGCCCATAAGGAACGGCCTCGAACGCATTGAGATCGAAGCTCGAACTCTTGCTCACATCGCGGGCGGCATAGACCTTGTTATCCATGACCACCAGTGCACCGCACTCCTTGGCCTGCGCAGAAGTCGCCACCGCCAGGGCGGCACGCAGGTTGGCCAGCACATCGCTGCCCGCGGTATTGATCGGTCGTTGGGCACCGGTCAATACCAGCCCGATGTCCAGATCCAGGGCCAGGTCGAGAAAGTACGCCGTCTCTTCCAGCGTCGCAGTGCCGTGGGTGATGACAAAGCCTTCGATGTCCGGACGCTCGCTCGCCGTGCGGGCAATCAGGCGCGCCAGCTCCAGCCAGTCGACCGGGGTGATCGCGGTGCTGCCCAATGCCCGGAACGGAACCGGTATGCATTCGATGTGAGGGGCTGCTTCGCTCAATTGCTCAAGCAGGTGATCAATCGGCAAGACCACGCCACTCTCACTGTATTCAATCCAGTCGAACGGATCGCGGGCCTGCATGGCAAACGTGCCACCGGTGCCGATGACGGCGACCTTGGGACGATATTGAGTCGTCATGGATCAAGCCTCCGGACTGGCGAGCTGGACGAACACGCAACCGTCTTCGACCTGCACCCGATGGCATCGCGTGTTCTTGAGCAATGGGCTGCACAACGCCTTGCCACTGCGCAGGTCGAACGCCCCGGCATGCAGCGGGCATTCGATTTCAAAGCCATCCAGGTCGCCGTCACTGAGCAGCGCGTTGCCATGCGTGCAAATATCATCAAGGGCGAACAACTCGTCGCCGACCTTGAACAGACCGATCTTGCGGCCACTGACCTGGACGCCAGCGCTGTCGCCCTGGCCGAACAGCTCGACCACCGTTCCCACGGCAATCCACTGCCCACTTTTCGCTGGCTCAGGAAATATCAATGCTTGGGATGCAGTCATGAAAATATCGCTCCATCAATTAATGCGCTGTGCGCATCGAAGAAAGGGTTCGCGCGCGCAGCGCCTCGAGTCCTGGCGCCAGCGGCAAGGCATCGCTGCCTAACGCCGCCACCTGGACGTCGCAAAAGCGCATCGAATCGACCAGCCAACCTTGCGCCTCGGTGTAGCGATAGGTTTCCTCGGTGCGCGCCATCAGCAACACGGCTTCGGCGTTGTCGGCACGCAGCGCCAATTGCCACAAGCGCCAGCTGGCGCGGGCTTGCTGGCCATCGACCGCAATGTCCTCGCCGACGTAGTAATGCGCGGCGAAGCACCACGGCGACTGCTCGAACCATTGCGCCAACGCTTCACGCCCGACCCGATCGCCACCAAATTCGGCGCCATACCAGACCGCTTGCGCGGTAAAACACGCCGCCTGCGCCAGGGCCAACTCCTTCAGGCGAGCAGGTTCCTGCTGGCGGTAATCGGCGGTGTATTTGGCGTCCGCCAAGGCGGTGTATCGGGCCTTGAGCTGCCTGATAGCCTCGACGGACTCCAGTCGGAACAAGCGCTCGGTCAATTGCGCAACATCGCTCATGCCGCCACCGCCTTCAGGGACACTGACAGATCGCTAAGCAGCGACTTATCGACGACACGCCGTTCACGAATCAACGCCTCCAGTGCTTTGCGCTCCTTGCCCTGGTTGACCATGACCGCGGCCACCACCCGACCGTCCCTGAGCAACACCATGGTCGCCCTGCCCTGGCTTAGGTCACCTCGCCAGACATGCCCATCGGCGTCGTCGATCAAGCCGACGACCTGGATGTTGTGGCCCAGTTGATCGGTCCACATCCAGGGGATCTCAGCGTATCGCTGCGCGACTCCGGCAATTTGCCGTGCAACGGCCAGCGCTTGGTTTTCCGCATTGCGCCAGGTCTCCTGACGCATTAAACGGCCGTAAAAAGCGTTGTCACAGTTGGCGACATCACCCACGGCGTAGCACCATGGCGTATCAGGGCTGCGGCAGGACGCATCGACCACGACGCCGTTCTGGCAACCGATGCCTGCCTGCTGGAGAAACCCGGTGTTGCAATCGATGCCAATGGCAAGCAACACCTGCTCGGCTTCCAATACCTCGCACGCGCCCCCTGCACCCTGCACTCGTACCCGGTAAACCGCGCCGTCATGGGCAATCGATTGCACGCCGACCTGTGACTTGAAAGCGACACCGACTTGCTGATGCTGGCTCGCCAGCCACTGCGAAACAGGCGCCGGCAAGCACCGACGCATGATCTGGTCAGACACGTCCAGCACCGTCACCGTGACACCCAGCCCCGATGCCGTCGCTGCGACTTCCATGCCGATCACGCCCGCGCCGATCACCAACAGGCGCGAACCGGGGACCAGAGTCGTGGCCAGCTTGTCGCAATCGTCAATCCCCCTGAGCACATGCAGGCCGGGCAAATCTCCACCTGGCACGCGCAGGGATCGCGGCGCACCGCCGATGGCCACCACCAACTCATCGAATTCGATCTGGCGCCCGTCAGCGAGACTCAAGCAGCGCCGCCCTCGATCCAGCCCCACCACCCGGGCGGTGATGCGCACCAGCCCGGGATGGGAGCTCCAGAACCCGTCTGCGGCGAGCATCAGCTCGCTCCATGCCTGTTCGCCCGCCAGTACCGCCTTCGATAACGCCGGACGCTCGTAGGGAGCATAGGGCTCATCTCCAATCAGCAGCACCTGGCATGTGCCGTCCAGTTCGATCAGGTGCTGCGCGACACGCCCGCCGGCATGACCGGCGCCAACAATTGCGATTCGTCGAGCGCTCATGGGGTGCGCTCCTGCAGCGCGCCGATCCGCACAATGGCGCGATACAGCAGCCCCGTGGCCGACGTGCAGACCCAGCGCCGCGGCTCGTGCGGCGGGATGACAATCGCCTCGCCGGCACTGAGGCTGTAACACTCATCGGCAGCGAACACATCGAAATTACCCTCGACGACGGCGCCGACTTCCTCGCCCAGATCACTGATACCGCCCATGACCGACTCACCCTGGACAAACGGGCGCAGCTGCAGATCGAACGCGTCGCCGCTGACACAGCCACCCTCGTCACACGCAAGTGGTGGGACGACAAGACATTGTTGGGTACTCATCAACGATCCGCCCGATTCTTGAGTGGGTAATAGGGCACGCTGTCCTCCGGGCCAAATTCCGGCCGCGGCGGCGTGACCACATTCAGGCGCATACTCACGCCCTCGCAACCGAAACGGTTGCTGCCGTAGTGGCTCAACTGCGCGGGAATAATCATGGCGCTGCGTGCCGCCATGGGCACCGCGACGTCCCCCTCCTCGCCCGCGCCCTCAAATACCGTGCACTCGCCAACCAGTTGCAGCGACGCTTCTTCGCCATGGACGTGGGCCTTGGCGGGCAGGTCATGCCCGACTGCTTCCACGAACTTCACCACCGACACACTGATGTGCTTGCCGAACAGGTGCTTCATATACAACCCGTTCGCGACGACTTCCTTGAGCCCGTCGTCAATACCAAAAACCCTGCACTTGGCCATAGCTACCTCCGCGCTCAATACACAGGCTTGAGAGAAAAATCTTCTTCCGCCACGAAGCGGCGCGGATCAAAGCCGTAGACCACCTCCTGCTGGTTGTAGCACTCGACGGTGGGCGCGATTTCGGCCAGTGACAGCAGCAGTTTGAGCAGCGTTGTCTGCACCTCGTCGAGCTCTGTCAGGGGCGTGCGATTGACGAACTCAAGCAGCTCGTCGATCTGCGTCATCATGGCGTCCTTGAAGGCAATGATGCTGGGCATCGACTGGCGGTGACGCTGGATGTTGCGCTCGGTTTCGGTTGCCAGCGCCCAGACGCCGACGTAGGCCTGCAGCGCCTGGAAAGCTTCGGGAAGCAGCACGTTCACCGGGTGATCGGCCTGGGAGGTTGCAATCATGTTCATGGTGTTCACTCCGCAGCGGCTTGAGCGGCATTGCGTTCCAGCATGCGCTCGACAGCGTGATAGTTATGGCGCACGAGCACTTCGTTGTCCTGCAGGAACATGAAACGCTTGGCCCCTGTTTCGGCGGCTTTTTGCGTACGCTCCACGGTGCTCATGTCTTCGAGCAGCACATCGCGCAGGGCGACTTTCATGTACTCGACGAAGAAGCGCCCTCCGGCCGTGGTCATCTGCGGGTAGAACACCCGGCACTCGACACGTGTGCGGTTATAGGCCGTGGGACGGAAGGTGTAGCACTGGAAGTAATTGGGACGCAGGGACAAGTACAGGTCTGGAAACACGACGTTGATGTCGAACAACCAGTTGGGACTCTTGGTCCAGTTCATACCCTCGGGCAAGGCCTCGATGGGAAATTCATGCTTGGCGCTACCCGCCGCGCCGCGCAAGGCCGCCGCCGAGATTGGCTTGGACTTGCTCGCCTCGAGCAGTGCCTCCTCAAAGGCCGCCCCACCCTCCGTCATGGCCTTGGGGTTGCCGTAGACCGACTTCTGATTGCCCGACAGGGACAAGCGACGGTGGTATTCGCCGCACAGCGCGCCGAGCGGCGGCATGGCGCCATTTTCGTCCTTCTCCACCGCATCGGCGATCGACAGGCCGTGGATGTAGGCCACGTGATAGGCCTCCTGGAAAGCATCCAGCGCCAGCTTCCAGTTGCACTCCACTTCACTGACCCAGGAAAAGCCCGAGGTCAGCTTGTCAAACGGGTAACCCTCGATCGAACCGAACATGGGCTTGAGGTAATCCTCGAGCGATTGTGCTGGCGTTGCCTGCATATTGATGAAAATGAAGCCTTGCCAGATCTCGCAGGCGACTCGTGCCAGGCCATTGGCGGACTTGTCCAGGTCGAAAAAGCACTCTTCTTCCGGCACGCCGGTCAGGTTGCCATCCAGGTCAAACGCCCAACCATGGAACTTGCAGGAGAACTTGCGGGTATTGCCGCATTTCTCGTAGGCGATCTGATTCACCCGGTGCGAGCACACGTTGTGCATCGCATTGATCTGTCCCTTCTTGTTACGCACGACAATGATCGAAGCATCGGCGCACGCCAGGTCCTTGACCATGTAATCCCCGGCATTGGGGATTTCCTCGACCCGCCCCACCTCAAGCCAGGTTTTCTTGAAGATGTGTTCTTTTTCCCGCTCGTAGTACTCAGGAGAAATGTAGGGCTCTACCGGCACCGGGCCTTTGCCCAGCTCGGGATAGTCGTCGGTGATAAAGGTGCGCTTGGTGCTCATTATTTTTCTCAAACCCCATCAGTTCGGCCAATTAACGAATGCCATTCTGTTATTGGCATTGCCAACCTGTCAATAGCCTTTAAAACCGCATTAACAAGGAAAAAACTCTCTTGTAAAACGATTGACAGTCTTTAAACAGCTAATGAGCAGGAGGGATTGGGTACCGCAATGGCCCTAGCTGGTATGATTCCTCCCCATTGCACGAGCGTGCGAGAGCGATCAAACAGGAGCAGTGCGTGGCGCAAATCAAAAAAATGGAAATCCGCGATGCCATCGTCGAATCCGCATTCACCTTGTTCAAACACAAGGGATACACGGCGACCACCATGAGCAGCATCGCTCGCGAAGCCGGGGTGACGGTGTCGAACCTGTACGTCTACTTCGACTCCAAGATCCTGATTCTTTATGCGATTTACACGCCTTGGTTCCAGGACCAGATCATGCGGCTAAAGGACTCCGTCAGCCGCTTGCGCCAGCCACGGGCGCGGCTAAAACGAATATTGATCGGGGTTTGGTCAGAGCTGCCCGTCGCTGACCAGGCCTTTGCCAACTGCATGATCGAAGCGCTGGCCAGCGCCCCTCGGCAACAGGGCAAACCCAACGACCTTCTCAAATGGGCAGAGGCACAGATCAGCGAGATGCTGCTCGACACACTGCCGGAGGACCGCCATCACCTGCTCGCCGATGGCCTCATGGCACACATCCTGTGGATGGCTTTCGATGGCTTCGTGATCAATCAACGCATGGGCGATTGCCGGGACATGGAACGCGTCGCCGATCTGTTTACGGAAATGCTGCTGCCTCTGCAGGAGACGACGGTGGGGTGAGCGGTTGCCGCTGGTCGAACACCTCTTGTTCTGCAGATCCAATAAACCTATCTTTGAATCTATAGATACAAAGATAGGTAACAAGCATGGCCGTCGCTTCCAAGCCCCAATCTTTCAGCAAAAACCAATGCGTCACCGGCCTGCGCGCTGCGGTGGGCATTCTGGAAAAGTGGCACGCCAGCAGCGAGCAGGCCTGTCGTATCCTGCGCATTTCCCGCAGCACCTACACCCGCGCGCGCCAGCATGATCCTGACTGGGCGGTGGCGCTGGATGCGGACCAGATGCAGCGCATCAGTCTTGTGTTGAACATTCACGCCACGTTGCGCCTGGTGTTCGACAATCCGGACAACGTCTATGGCTTCGTCTCGATGGCCAATGACAACGAGTTTTTCAATGGGCGCTCGCCGCTTGTGATCATGGCCCAGGGCGACATGATTTCGCTGTACGAGACCTTTCGGCGCATCGATATGCTGCGGGGCGCGCAATGGTGACGTTGAGCGCGCTGGCGGTGTTTGCCGGGCAGGCATTGCAGGCTTACCGGTTGGTCAATTCGAAATTTCCGCCGATTGCATTGTTCGACGACGTGGCGAACGCGGATGAATTCGAGGTGCTGTTCGAGATCCAGGCGCTGACCAATCCCCGATTGAAGAATGAGGTCGGTGAGCTTGAGTTGATCCCACGGAGCGAAATCCCGTTCGGGATTGCTGGCTGCTCGTACGCCACCGCGCCCTTCACGCACATCAATCCGGCGGGCTCGCGGTTCAGCGATGGCAGCTATGGGGTGTTGTACCTGGCGGATTCGATGGAAACCGCACTGGCCGAGGTGCGGTATCACCAGGGCCTGTACTGGTCGAAGGTATCGGGCCTGAACTATGAGCGGTTTGTGTTCAGGGGACTGTCGTGTTCATTCATGGATACGGGGATGAAAGACGCCACCGCCCTGCCGATCAACGACCCGGTGTATGCGCCTGACGATTACAGCCATTCCCACGCACTGGGCCGGGCAATCAGGAAAGCTGGCTACCCAGGCCTGCGTTATCGCTCGGTGCGCCTGCCAGGCAGTGATTGCTGGGCGTTGATGACGCCAAGGCCTGTCTCTTCGATCATCCAGACCGCTCACTACGAGATGGTCTGGAACGGTCAGATCACCAGTGTCAGCCAGATCAACGAGGCTTGAGGCAAACCTCGCACCTAGTGGCAGCAACGCTTGCCGTTGCAGCAAAAACACGATGCCGAAATGTCCACATCCGCCCGGGCCATGGCCAGGTTGAGACGAACCTGCGCAGCGGCCGCTTCGCCATCGCGACCCAGGCGCTTCAAGCATTCCACGTAGCCGTGCAGGCTCCACACGTTGTCCAGGTGCCAGGACGCGCGACTGAGGGTGTTGTCCAGGCCCAGGTCGGCACGATAGGCGTGCAGGGCTTCTTCCACCCTGCCCTGTTCCAGCAACAGCGCGCCCAGTGCGTGGCGCACCGGTTGCATCCAGCCCCAGGGCTCGTCGTAAGGCAGGTGATCGTCCAGCGATTGCGCCTCGCGCAGGTGAGCGAAAGCTTCGTCGAAATTACCTTTGCGGTACTCGATTTCGCCACGCAGCATGCCTGCGGCCACCGCCAGGATATCGTTGCATTTGTTGTTGAAGAGGTAGCGTGTGTCCGGCACCCGGGCCCAGGCCTCAAGGAACAGGTGATGCTCGGTTTCGGCGTTGGCGACTTGCCCGCAAGCCGCAAAGGCCACGCCTTTGGCGTAGTGCAGCATGGCCGTGGTCACGCAGTACAGCGTCGGGTCCTGGGGCAATGGTGTGGCGAGGATGTCTTGCCATTTGCCGAAGCGGATCTGCACGTGGGCCTTCATCGAGACGAAGCTTTCGAGCCAGTCGGCCATGGGCGGTGTTTCCACCCGCAGGAGGTCTTCCTTGATGGTTTCGGCCAGTTGCTCGGCGGCTTCCAGGGCCGGCTGATACTGGCCGAGGAACATCGCCGAGTAGAGTTTGAAATGGTAATTGTGGCTGCGGTACAGGGTGTAGAAGTTGATTGGCCCTTCCTTGGCCAGATAGAGACTGTCGGCCTCGATTGCCCGCTGATTGGTGATCATGGCCCCGCGATAATCGCCGCAGAGCACGTCGATGTGCGACGGCATATGGCGCAGGTGTCCGGCATCCGGTACCAGGTCGCGCAGGATATCGCCCGCGCGCAGGGCCCGTTCCGGGTACGGCGACATTTCCAGGGTGTGGACGTACATGTGCAGTACGCCGGCGTGCGGCGCTTCGCCGTGTTGCTCCATGCGTTGCAGGGCCCGCTCAAGCACGGCCACGGTTTCCAGGGTGTCGGCGCCAGCCGCCGGCTGGCCGGTTTTCAAGTCCCATAACTGCCAGGGCGTGCGGTCAATCAGCGCTTCGACGAACAGCGCCACCACATCTGGATCGTCGGGAAATCGCTGGTACACATCGCGCATGGACGCCGCATAGGCATCGTTCCAGGTAAAGAGCTCATCTACGCTGCTCGTCTGCTCGGCCTGGTAACGTTGCTGCAACGCGTGGATCAGGGCTTGCTCCACTGGCGTCGTACCTTCGAGGTGCACCAAGGCGATTTGTGTCGCCAGTCGCGCCTGGGCCACGGCCTCCTTGAGCTCTTGTTCGATGAAGGCGTCCCAGCGCTTGTTGTAGTTGGGTCCCGAGGCATAGGCGATGCCCCAGTAGGCCATCGCGCAGTTGCGGTCGTGCTCCAGGGCCTTCTGGAAACAACGGATGGCTTCGTCGTGGTTGTAGCCGTAGCACCACATCAGGCCGCGGTCGAACCAGAGTTGGGTTTGGGCTGAGCTCGTCGTCACGGGGCGGCTGTAGGTGCCCAGATCGTAATAGTCGTGCATCGGTTTATCCTCTCGATCAGAGTGCGGAACCTGCGAAAACCCAGCATACCCCTGTGCACCTGGCCGGGCGTCATAGCCGACGACAGGCTGCGCTCTATCATCATGCCTACACGAGGCAGGCCACTGACTCTATCAATCGCATCGATGTTCACCATCACCTCAATGAAGTTCTCTTAAAAACTCCACGGCGTAACATCAGCTCCATACCAACCAACAACACCCCCGGAGCACACGATCATG
>NZ_APIO01000127.1:0-27876 GCF_000408945.1 Pseudomonas sp. G5(2012) | reverse complement strand
TGCAGCCCGGGACGCTCCGCGTTCCAGTCGCGCCGCAGTATGTAGTGGTGCGCGTCAATACCAGCGCTGAATCTCGATCAACCCGTCCAACCCCGCGTAGTTCCTCGCACTCGAGTAACGCCAGTGCTCCGGCAAGTCCACATACCCCCGCTTCACCGGGTTGTTGTGGATGTAATCGAGTTTCTGGCGCATCACCGACTCACTGAAAACCATTTCCGCGTGCGAGCCTTCCTGCCACAACTGGTACACCCGATCCTGCTTGTGCGCCCGCTTGCTGAAGCGCAGTCGCTGTAGGGCTCTATCCGCCCCCTTGCTTTGCAGGTCGTTGATGATCTGTCTCGCGGTATAGGATTTGAACTGGCTCAGGGACTTGCCCAGGTCAGGTGCCTGGGCAACGAAGTGCAGGTGATTTTCGAGGACCACATAACCAAACAGCTGCAGGCTGTGGTGGGTTTGCTGGTAACGCCAGCAGTCCAGCAGGTGGTCGACGATATAGGGGCGGATGAACAGCGGGAGCCATTCCATGAGGGTACAGGTGAGGAAGTGGGGTTTGTCAGGCTCGGTGATGGAGTAACGGCTTCGGCCCATGGGATTCGTCCTTGAATCTTGCGGTGCGGCGGGATGGAACGCGTAGCGTCCCTGGATGCATTCCTTTGCTGCGCGTGGGAACGATCATGATGCGGCCGACGATGCAGACGCGATAGGGGACGAGTCTGCGGTGGCAGTGGGAAATGTCTACGCGAAGGTAAAGCCACCCCTGATGATCGTTCCCACGCGCAGCAAAGGAATGCAGCCCGTGACGCTCTGCGTCACAGCGGGGCCGCATGTATTTGCAACCCATTAACAGGCTTCGCAACTGTCACTTGTAACAGTTACCCACCATTCCAATTGAGCTTAGATTGGCCCCGGAAGGCAACGCCTTCATCAAGCCACCTCAAGGAATGGAATATTTCACTATGAGCAACGAACGCAGGCTGCAAACCCTACAGAAAAAGCGCACTGTCGAAGCCAACGACATCTTCAAGTGGCGCTTCAACGCTGAAGGCGAATTCATTGAGGCAAGTGATACAGGTGCATACCTATGGGAAGGCAGGCCAGGCCAGTTTTACTGGGTATGGGAGGGTTGGACCGGCTCTCATGACACCAACGATATCTTTTTTTATGACTTCTCCATCCCCTATGTAGACGATGAAATCATAGACCGCACCTTCACTCTCGGTACAGGTGGACTGACCTTTGATCATGCTTTTTCAAAAGGGAACGGACAGCTCGACGTCGCCCGTGCGCAGTCAGCAACGGTTCATATCAAACTCGACCCGAAAACCCGACAAAGCGAGGGCTATTTCGAAACAGTCTTCCTGGGCATTCATCAATCGCCCGAAGGCAAGTTCTCTTTCGAACGAAAAATCCCCTGACCTGGTGATGAAGGCGTGGCACCCCTGTGCCCGCCTTTCTAAAAACTCATTTCAAACTCACAATCTTCAGCTAACAGCGCGAACAACATCCGCAACGCGCTTTGCAGCCAACGCCAGATGCTGCTCATGGCTAAACCCCGACGCCTTCAACGGCTTCAAATCATGATCCCCCGCCACCAGCCAAAACACCTCGATACTCGGTGACAGCGCGTAGCCCTCGACCGCCTCGCGATTGCCCAACGCATCCCGCTCGCCCTGCACGATCAACGTGCGCGTCTTCAACGCCGCCAGATGCTCCACCCGCGGTTTTTCCGGTTTACCCACGGCATAAAACGGATAACCCAGGCACACCAACGCATCGGCACCCAACTCATCGGCGAGCATGCTGGCGACCCGTCCGCCCATCGACTTGCCGCCAATGGCCAGCGTCCCAGTGACATGGCGTCGCACCTGGTCATACACCTCGCGCCAGCACTCCAGCAGCCTTGGCATCGGATTGGGCGGGCGCTTGCTACCGTCGACACGCCGCTGCGCCATGTACGGAAACTCAAAGCGCAATACGTTGACGCCTTGTGCCACAAGGCGTGCGGTCATGTCGTTCATCCAGTCGCTGTCCATTGGCGCTCCAGCGCCGTGGGCCAGGATCAGGGTTGCCGAGGCCTTGCCCGAAGCCGCATCCCACAACCATCCCTTTTCGCGCACGCACTGCGCCCATTGATCCCCGTCAATACCGGCCATGTGCTGTTTGTCCATGCTTGCCTCGCTTTTAGTCTGCCTATAACTCCAGGCGCAGGGTGCACCGTTTGTGCAGCCAGCGGCTGAACCGTGGATGGGGAACCATGAACACTTCTATCAGTACCGCCTACAACTACAAGGTGGTCCGCCAATTCGCCATTATGACGGTGGTGTGGGGCATCGTCGGCATGGGGCTCGGGGTTTTTCTCGCTGCCCAGTTGGTCTGGCCCGAACTCAACTTCAATTTGCCCTGGACCAGCTTCGGCCGCCTGCGCCCGCTGCACACCAACGCGGTGATCTTCGCGTTCGGTGGCTGCGCCCTGTTCGCCAGTTCGTTCTATTCGGTACAACGCACCTGCCAGACGCAATTATTTGCGCCAAAAATAGCTGCGTTCTGCTTCTGGGGCTGGCAGCTGGTGATTGTCCTGGCGGCCATCAGCCTGCCGTTGGGCTACACCAGTTCCAAGGAATACGCCGAGCTGGAATGGCCGATCGACATCCTGATCACCATCGTCTGGGTCGCCTACGCCGTGGTGTTCTTCGGCACAGTGATGCAGCGCAAGACCAAGCACATCTATGTCGGTAACTGGTTCTTCGGCGGGTTCATCATCACCGTGGCGATCCTGCACATCGTCAACAACATGGAACTGCCCGTCAGCTTCACCAAGTCCTACTCGCTGTACTCCGGCGCCACCGATGCGATGGTGCAATGGTGGTACGGCCACAACGCCGTGGGCTTTTTCCTCACCGCCGGTTTCCTCGGGATGATGTATTACTTCGTGCCGAAACAGGCCGAGCGCCCGGTGTATTCCTATCGCCTGTCGATCGTGCACTTCTGGGCGCTGATCACCCTGTACATCTGGGCCGGCCCCCACCATTTGCACTACACCGCCTTGCCGGACTGGGCGCAGTCGCTGGGCATGGTGATGTCGCTGATCCTGCTGGCGCCCAGCTGGGGCGGCATGATCAACGGCATGATGACGCTCTCCGGTGCCTGGCATAAGTTGCGCAGCGATCCGATCCTGCGCTTCCTCGTGGTATCGCTGGCGTTCTACGGCATGTCGACCTTCGAAGGGCCGATGATGGCGATCAAGACGGTCAACGCCCTCTCCCACTACACCGACTGGACCATCGGCCACGTGCACGCCGGCGCGCTCGGCTGGGTGGCGATGATTTCCATCGGCGCGCTGTACCACATGATCCCCAAAGTCTTCGGACGCGAGCAGATGCACAGCATCGGCCTGATCAACGCGCACTTCTGGCTCGCCACCATCGGCACCGTGCTGTACATCGCCTCGATGTGGGTCAACGGCATCGCCCAGGGCCTGATGTGGCGCGCGGTGAACGAAGACGGCACGCTGACCTACTCCTTCGTCGAAACCCTGGTGGCCAGCCATCCGGGCTTCGTCGTGCGGCTGGTAGGCGGGGCGATCTTCCTGAGTGGCATGTTGCTGATGGCCTACAACACCTGGCGCACCGTGCGGGCCTCGCAGCCTGCCGACGCCGTCGCTGCCGCGCAGATGGCCTGAGGAGTCCGCCATGAAACACGAAACAATCGAGAAAAACGTCGGCCTGCTGATGCTGCTGATGGTGTTGGCCGTGAGCATTGGCGGCCTGACCCAGATCGTCCCGTTGTTCTTCCAGGACGTGACCAACAAACCGGTGGAAGGCATGAAGCCCTACACCGCACTGCAACTGGAAGGCCGCGACATCTATATCCGCGAAGGCTGCGTGGGTTGCCACTCACAGATGATCCGCCCGTTTCGCTCCGAGACCGAACGCTACGGGCACTACTCGGTGGCCGGTGAAAGCGTTTGGGATCACCCGTTCCTCTGGGGCTCGAAACGCACGGGCCCGGACCTGGCGAGGGTCGGCGCGCGCTACTCCGATGACTGGCACCGCGCGCACTTGTACAACCCGCGCAACGTGGTACCGGAATCGAAGATGCCGGCGTACCCGTGGCTGGTGGCCAACGCGGTCGACAGCGGCCACACCGAAACCAAGCTCCGCGCCATGCGTACCCTCGGCGTGCCCTACACCGACGAGGACATCGCAGGCAGCGTCGAGTCGCTCAAGGGCAAGTCGGAGATGGATGCGCTGGTCGCCTACCTGCAAGTGCTCGGCACTGCGATCAAGAGCAAGAGGTGAGTCATGGTCGTTGAAATGAGTACTGGAATGATCCGCGGCCTGGGCACCGTCGTGGTGTTCGTGGCCTTCGTCGGCCTGACGCTGTGGGTGTTCAACGCCAAGCGCAGCGCGCAATTCGCCGAAGCGCGACTGCTGCCGTTCGCCGACGAGCCACAAGCCCAGACCCCCGAAGAATCCGCCACAAGGAGCACCCGGCCATGACCACTTTCTGGAGTACGTGGATCTGCGTACTGACCATCGGCAGCCTGATTGGCCTGACCTGGCTGCTGATCGGCACCCGCAAGGGCGAAACCAAGGGCAGCGTCGACCAGACCATGGGCCACAGCTTCGACGGCATCGAGGAGTACGACAACCCGTTGCCGCAATGGTGGTTCATGCTGTTCGCCGGCACCCTGGTGTTTGCCGTCGGCTACCTGATCCTCTATCCCGGCCTGGGCAACTGGAAAGGCATCCTGCCCGGCTACGCCAACGGCTGGACCGGCGTGCACGAGTGGGAAAAGGAAATGGACAGGGCCGACGCCCGGTTCGGACCGATCTTCGCCAAATTCGCCGCCATGCCGGTGGAAGAAGTGGCCAAGGACCCGCAAGCGCTGAAAATGGGTGGGCGCCTGTTCGCCTCCAACTGCTCGGTGTGCCACGGCTCGGATGCCAAGGGCGCGTTCGGCTTCCCCAACCTGGCGGACAGTGACTGGCGCTGGGGCGGCGACGCCGACACCATCAAGGCCACCATCCTCGGTGGGCGCATGGCGGCGATGCCCGCCTGGGGTGAAATCCTCGGCGAAGCAGGGGTGAAAAACGTTGCTGCCTATGTACGCCACGAACTGGCCGGGCTGCCATTGCCGGCGGACGACAAGGCCGACCTGCAAGCCGGTCAGCAAGCCTTCAGCACCACCTGTACCGCCTGTCACGGGGCAAACGGCCAGGGCACCGCAGCCATGGGCGCGCCGAACCTGACGCACCCGGCCGGGTTCATTTATGGCACCAGCCTGACCCAGCTCGAACAGACCATCCGCCACGGTCGCCAGGGTCACATGCCGGCGCAGAATGAGTTGCTGGGCAACGATAAAGTGCAACTGCTCGCGGCTTATGTGTTCAGCCTTTCGAAAGGGAATGAGCAATTGAGCGGCAAGCTTCAAGCAACAAGCGAAAAGTAAAAACAAGAAGCTGCAAGCGACGAGATCACTCTTGAAGCTTGCAGCTTTACGCTCCAGGCTGCTTCCTTTTGTCACACCCTTCCTGAGTCCTCCTTTCGAATCCCCGCATTCGGGTCTACGCTTGATCGATGCGGACTGGCCCGTGCCGGTTCCAGGTCATCCTTGCGCGATGTGTTCGCCCCCGTCGACTGACTGACAGGCCGCAAACGCTGGTAGATACCGGCTGTCGAGCCAAATACCGTCGGTCGCCGACCAGGCCTTTTCAACACACCTTGTTACAAGCGACCTGAACCCCCTCGCTTTTTCCGTTCACTGCGACATTTTGTCCGAGGCCATTTTTGTCCTTACGCGGCGCATGGAAAGGCCGCAGAATCAGCATTTGAACGCATTGACCCAGGTCATGGCGCGTTGCAATGACCCCCTGCTTTCTCCATACTTGCGGCCGATTTTTAATCCTAATAAAACACCCAAACCGTGGAACCTTAGAATGAGCACAGCAATCAGTCCGACTGCTTATAACTATAAGGTAGTCCGCCAGTTCGCCATCATGACGGTGGTCTGGGGGATCCTTGGCATGGGGCTCGGTGTCTTCATCGCCTCGCAACTGGTCTGGCCGGAGTTGAACTTCGGCCTGCCGTGGACGAGCTTTGGACGCCTGCGCCCGTTGCACACCAACCTGGTGATTTTCGCCTTCGGTGGTTGTGCACTGTTTGCCACTTCCTACTACGTCGTGCAGCGAACCTGCCAAACGCGACTGATTTCCGACAGCCTCGCGGCCTTCACCTTCTGGGGTTGGCAAGCGGTGATCGTCGGCGCCATCGTTACCTTGCCGCTGGGTTACACCACCACCAAGGAATACGCTGAGCTGGAATGGCCTCTGGCTATTCTGCTGGCCATTGTCTGGGTTACCTACGGCCTGGTGTTCTTCGGCACCATCACCAAGCGCAAGACCAAGCACATCTATGTGGGCAACTGGTTCTACGGTGCTTTCATCGTCGTGACCGCGATGCTGCACATCGTCAACCACATGTCGCTGCCGGTCAGCCTGTTCAAGTCCTACTCGGCCTACTCGGGCGCGACCGACGCGATGATCCAGTGGTGGTACGGCCACAACGCCGTAGGCTTCTTCCTGACCACCGGTTTCCTGGGGATGATGTACTACTTCGTGCCGAAACAGGCCGAGCGTCCGATCTACTCCTATCGCCTGTCCATCGTGCACTTCTGGGCGCTGATCACCCTGTACATCTGGGCCGGTCCGCACCACCTGCACTACACCGCACTGCCGGACTGGGCCCAATCGCTGGGCATGGCCATGTCGATCATCCTGCTGGCGCCAAGCTGGGGCGGCATGATCAACGGCATGATGACCCTGTCGGGCGCCTGGCATAAGCTGCGTACCGACCCGATCCTGCGCTTTTTGGTGGTGTCCCTGGCGTTCTACGGCATGTCGACCTTCGAAGGCCCGATGATGGCCATCAAGACCGTCAACTCGCTGTCGCACTACACCGACTGGACCATCGGCCACGTACACGCCGGCGCACTCGGCTGGGTAGCAATGATCTCGATCGGCGCGATCTACCACATGATCCCGAAACTGTTCGGTCGCGCGCAGATGCACAGCATCGGCCTGATCAACACGCACTTCTGGCTCGCGACCATCGGTACCGTGCTGTACATCGCTTCGATGTGGGTCAACGGCATCACCCAGGGCCTGATGTGGCGTGCAATCAACGACGACGGCACCCTCACCTACTCGTTCGTCGAAGCGCTGCAAGCCAGCCACCCTGGCTTCATCGTTCGCGCCCTGGGCGGTGCGTTCTTCGCCACTGGCATGCTGTTCATGGCCTACAACGTATGGCGTACCGTACGTGCCTCGCACCCGGCAGAGGCTAAAGCTGCCGAACAGATCGTTGTAGTTGGAGCTCACTGATGAAGCATGAAGCAGTCGAGAAGAATATTGGCCTGCTGGCCTTCTTCATGGTTATCGCCGTCAGTGTCGGCGGCCTGACCCAGATCGTTCCGCTGTTTTTCCAGGATGTCACCAACAAGCCGGTCGAGGGCATGAAGCCCCGCCCTGCCCTTGAACTGGAAGGCCGGGATGTCTACATCGCCAACGGTTGTGTCAGCTGCCACTCGCAGATGATCCGCCCGTTCCGTGCTGAAACCGAACGTTACGGCCACTACTCGGTCGCCGGTGAGAGCGTGTGGGACCACCCGTTCCTGTGGGGTTCCAAGCGTACCGGTCCGGACCTGGCCCGTGTCGGCGGTCGTTACTCCGATGACTGGCAGCGTGCGCACTTGTACAACCCGCGCAACGTGGTGCCTGAGTCGAAAATGCCGGCCTACCCGTTCCTCGTGGAAAACAAGCTCGACGGCAAGGACACCGCCAAGAAAATGGAAGTCTTGCGCGCGCTCGGCGTCCCTTACACCGACGAAGACATCGCCGGTGCCAAGGATGCCGTGAAGGGCAAAACCGAAATGGACGCGCTGGTGGCCTATCTGCAAGGCCTGGGCACCATCATCAAAAGCAAACGGTGATCTAAATGGATATCGGGATGATTCGTGGCCTGGGCACCGTTGTCGTGATGGTGGCCTTCATCGGTCTGGCGTTGTGGGTGTTCAGTCCCAAGCGCAAGTCGGAGTTCGAAGACGCGACCTTGCTGCCTTTTGCGGATGATCCCGAAGCCATCAAGCACGTCGAGCAAGCTTCTAGGAGTAACAAAGAATGACTACATTCTGGAGTCTGTATGTCACAGTCCTCAGTCTCGGTACGATCTTTTCCCTGACCTGGCTGCTGCTGTCGACCCGTAAGGGCCAGCGCACCGAGTCGACCGAAGAGACGGTTGGCCACTCCTTCGACGGTATCGAGGAGTACGACAACCCCCTGCCGAAATGGTGGTTCATGCTGTTCGTGGGCACCATCATTTTCGCCCTGGGTTACCTGGTGCTGTACCCGGGCCTGGGCAACTGGAAAGGCCTGCTGCCAGGCTACAACTACCTCGATAACGAAAAGCAGACCGCGTTCGCCAACGGCCAGACCGGCTGGACCGGCGTTCACGAGTGGGAAAAGGAAATGGCTCGCTCGGACGCCAAGTTCGGTCCGATCTTCGCCAAGTTCGCGTCCATGCCGATCGAAGAAGTCGCCAAGGACCCTCAAGCGCTGAAAATGGGCGGCCGCCTGTTCGCCTCCAACTGCTCGGTCTGCCACGGCTCCGACGCCAAGGGTGCCTACGGCTTCCCTAACCTCACCGACGCCGACTGGCGCTGGGGTGGCGAAGCGGAAACCATCAAGACCACCATCATGGGCGGTCGCCACGCGGTGATGCCGGCGTGGGCTGATGTGATCGGCGAGCAAGGCGTAGCGGACGTTGCCGCTTTCGTCCTGACCAACCTCGATGGCCGCAAGCTGCCGGAAGGCGCCAAGGCTGACCCGGTTGCCGGGCAGAAACTGTTCGCGGCCAACTGCGTGGCTTGCCACGGTCCGGAAGGTAAAGGTACCCCAGCGATGGGCGCACCTAACCTGACCCACCCGGCCGCGTTCATCTACGGTTCGAGCTTTGCGCAACTGCAGCAGACCATCCGTTACGGCCGCCAGGGCCAGATGCCTGCCCAGGAACAGCTGCAAGGTAACGACAAGGTTCACCTGCTGGCCGCTTACGTCTACAGCCTGTCGCATGGCGAGAAGGCTCCGGTGGCAGACGCCCAGTAAGGCATACGCCTGATGCAGTAACGAACGGCCCCGCCAATGAGAATTGGCGGGGCCGTTTTGTCATGGGCGCTGGTTTCATAATCTGAAACCTATATTCGATGGGATTGCGGGCCGGTCAGGGGTAACGTCGACTGACCTGGCAACCAGCATGAAGCGGGTTGGCCAGGACAAGGAAGTCAATCGTCATTACACAAGGAATGCATACCATGTCTGATCAAGAACACATCGTTGACGACTGTAGGGGGCCGGTATTGCCTGAGCCTGCAAAGGAAGTAATCGTTCCGGCAGTCGAGCGCCTCATCACCGAGTGCGAAATACCCGAAGAACCTGAACCTGAGGAAACTGCGCCGCGTCGTGCCAACTTTTCCGGCAGCGGGCTCGACGGCCTGGGCGGGGGAAATATCCTTTAAGCGGTGATTCATGAGCGCAGCGGACATCCGCTGCGCTCTAAAGCCACGTCCCCGACAGTTCGGTCGTGCTCTACCGTTGAGCTATAGTCAATTGACCTGCATCATGTTTTGTTACATTCGCTACACCATTCGAGTTTTTTCCCCAACGCGACCAAAGGTCGCACCCTTGAGCTAGAGCGACAGGCGTATCATTGCGCTACTGCAACACCTCTTTTTGACCGCGGTCGGCACGTACTGACCGAGGCATTTTTCCACTGCCGTGGGATGCAATGATGAGCAACCAGATTCCGGTACACGACGTCACCCCGCCCACCAAGAACGCAAACAACAGCGTCGACCTTTACGCCTCCAGGGAAAAAATCTACACCCGCGCCTTCACCGGCCTGTTTCGCAACTTGCGCATGGCGGGTGGCGCTTTCCTGTTCCTGCTGTATTTCGGCACGGTGTGGCTCAACTGGGGCGGGCACCAGGCGGTCTGGTGGAATCTGCCGGAGCGCAAGTTCTTCATCTTCGGTGCCACCTTCTGGCCTCAGGATTTCATCCTGCTGTCCGGCATGCTGATCATTGCCGCCTTCGGCCTGTTCTTCATCACCGTGTACGCCGGTCGGGTCTGGTGCGGTTACACCTGCCCGCAGAGCGTCTGGACCTGGATCTTCATGTGGTGCGAGAAGATCACCGAAGGCGATCGTAACCAGCGCATCAAACTCGACAAGGCGCCGATGAGCGCCAACAAGTTCCTGCGCAAATTCAGCAAGCACAGCCTGTGGCTGTTGATAGGTTTCGTCACCGGCATGACCTTCGTCGGCTACTTCACGCCGATTCGCGAGCTGGTGATCGAGTTCTTCACCGGTGAAGCCGATGGCTGGTCGTATTTCTGGGTCGGTTTCTTCACGCTCGCCACCTATGGCAACGCCGGCTGGCTGCGTGAGCAAGTGTGCATCTACATGTGCCCGTACGCACGCTTCCAGAGCGTGATGTTCGACAAGGACACGCTGATCGTTTCCTACGACCCGCGCCGTGGCGAAAGCCGTGGCCCGCGCAAGAAAGGCATCGACTACAAGGCCCAGGGCCTGGGTGACTGCATCGATTGCACCATGTGCGTCCAGGTCTGTCCGACCGGTATCGACATCCGCGACGGCCTGCAGATCGAGTGCATCGGCTGCGCGGCGTGCATCGATGCCTGCGACGCCATCATGGACAAGATGGAATACCCGCGCGGCCTGATCAGCTACACCACCGAGCACAACCTGTCCGGGCAGAAAACCCATAAACTGCGCCCGCGCCTGATTGGCTATGCCGTGGTACTGCTGGCAATGATCGGGGTGCTGGTGACCGCGTTCTTCATGCGCTCGCTGGTCGGTTTCGACGTCAGCAAGGACCGCGTGCTGTACCGTGAGAACGCCGAAGGCCGGATCGAGAACGTCTACAGCCTGAAGGTGATGAACAAGGACCAGCGCGACCATACCTATCTGCTCGAGGCCGCCGGCCTGCCGGACCTCAAGCTGCAGGGCCGGCGCGAGATCAAGGTTGCGGCCGGCGATATCGTCAGCCAGCCGGTCGAACTGTCCGTGGCCCCGGAACAATTGCCATCGAGCACCAACGAGGTGAAATTCATCCTCAGGGACGCCGATGACGCCAGCATTCACGTTGAAGCCAAGAGCCGATTCATCGGCCCACAAAATCGTTGAGAGAAGTGATCATGCCCGCAGCAACTGCCGCAAGTCCCTGGTACAAGCACCTTTGGCCGTGGATCATCATCGGGATCCTGGCCTGCTCGGTGACCCTGACCTTGTCCATGGTGACCATCGCGGTGAAGAACCCGGACAACCTGGTCAACGACAACTACTACGAGGCCGGCAAGGGCATCAACCGCTCCCTGGACCGTGAACTGTTGGCGCAGACCCTGCTGATGCGCGCCAGCATTCATCTGGATGACGTGACCGGTGAAGTCGACCTGCGCCTGAGCGGCAATAGCCAGCCTGCCACGCTTGAGCTGAACCTGATCTCGCCGACGCAACCGGAGAAGGATCGCAAGATCACCCTCACCCGCAGCGACACCGAACAGGGCCGCTATATCGGCCAACTGAGCGACAAGATCGAAGGCCGCCGCTTTATCGAACTGCTCGGCACCCAAGATGACCACATCTGGCGCATGTTCGAGGAAGAGCTGGTCAACCATGACAAGGAACTGCTACTCGGTGATGAACCGTTGCAAGGCGCGGAAGACCTGAAAAAATAAGCCTTACCTGATCGCCCCCGCGCTCTGCGTGGGGACGCAGCCAGGAACGCTCCGCGTTCCAGCCGAAGCGGACGCGGAGCGTCCGGGGAGGCATTCCCACGCGGAGCGTGGGAACGATCATCGGACAACACCTCATGACCACCACCCCGACCCCCTGCTACCACTGCGCCCTGCCCGTCCCCAGCGGCAGCCGCTTCACCGCCGTCGTACTCGGGGAGCCGCGGGAATTCTGCTGCCCGGGATGCCAAGCCGTGGCCGAGGCCATTGTCGCAGGTGGCTTGCAAAGCTATTACCAGCATCGCAGCGAAGCTTCGGCCAACCCCGAGGCGCTGCCGGTGCAACTGGTCGATGAATTGGCGCTGTACGACCGCGCCGACGTACAGCAACCCTTCGTTCGCCACGAAGGCGATTTGGCCGAAACCACGCTCCTGATGGAAGGCATCAGTTGCGCCGCCTGCGGCTGGCTGATCGAGAAACACCTGCGCACCTTGCCGGCCGTTGCCGAAGCGCGCCTGAACCTGTCCAACCATCGCTTGCACGTGCGCTGGGCCGACGGGCAATTGCCCCTGAGCCGGGTGCTCGCCGAATTGCGCCACATCGGTTACGCCGCCCACCCTTATCAAGCCGATCGCGCCAGCGAACAACTGGCCAGCGAAAATCGCCTGGCCCTGCGCCAGCTTGGCGTGGCCGGGCTGTTGTGGTTCCAGGCGATGATGGCAACCATGGCGACATGGCCGGAATTCAACATCGACCTCAGCCCCGAGCTGCACGCCATCCTGCGCTGGGTCGCGCTGTTCCTCACCACACCGATCGTGTTCTACAGCTGTGCGCCGTTCTTCAAGGGCGCCATGCGCGACCTGCGCACACGGCACCTGACCATGGACGTATCGGTGTCGCTGGCCATTGGCAGTGCCTACATCGCCGGGATCTGGACCTCGATCACCGGGGTCGGCGAGCTGTATTTCGACGCCGTGGGCATGTTCGCCCTGTTTCTGCTGGCCGGGCGCTACCTGGAGCGGCGAGCCCGGGAGCGCACCGCCGCCGCAACCGCGCAACTGGTCAATTTGCTTCCCGCCTCCTGCCTGCGCCTGAGCGCCGACGGCCAGAGCGAGCGCATCCTGCTCAGTGAACTAAGGGTGGGCGATCACGTGCTGGTGCATCCGGGGTCGATTTTGCCGGCCGACGGCAAGATCCTCGAAGGCCAGTCGAGCATCGACGAATCGCTGCTGACCGGCGAATACCTGCCGCAGCCACGCACCCCGGGCGATGCCGTCACCGCTGGCACCCTGAATGTGGAAGGCCCGTTGACCGTCGAAGTCCTGGCCCTCGGTCATGACACCCGCCTCTCGGCCATCGTGCGCCTGCTCGACCGCGCCCAGGCCGAAAAACCACGGCTGGCGGAAATCGCCGACCGTGCCGCGCAATGGTTCCTGTTGCTGACACTGATCGCCTGCGCCTGTATCGGACTGTTGTGGTGGGAGCTGGACCCGTCTCGCGCCTTCTGGATCGTGCTGGCGATGCTGGTCGCGACCTGCCCGTGCGCCCTGTCCCTGGCCACGCCGACCGCGTTGACCGCCGCCACCGGCACCTTGCACAAGCTGGGTTTGTTGCTGACCCGCGGTCACGTGCTCGAGGGCCTGAACCAGATCGACACGGTGATCTTCGACAAGACCGGCACCCTCACCGAAGGGCGCCTGGCGCTGCGTTCGATCCGCCCCCTCGGCGCGCTTGCCAGCGATCAATGCCTGAGTCTCGCCGCCGCACTGGAGAACCGCTCAGAACACCCGATTGCCCGCGCTTTTGGTCGCGCGCCGGTGGCCGCCGAAGAGGTTCACAGCACGCCGGGGCTGGGCCTCGAAGGACGGGTGGGCGAGCAACGCCTGCGCATCGGCCAACCCGGTTTTGTCTGTGCACTCAGCGGCGCCACGGTGCCCTCCATACCGGAGGAAGCCGGGCAATGGCTGCTGTTAGGCGATAGCCAGGGCCCGCTGGCGTGGCTGGTTCTCGACGATCGTTTGCGCGCCGATGCCCCTGATCTGCTGGCGGCCTGCAAGGCCCGTGGCTGGCGCACCCTGTTGCTGTCGGGCGACAGCTCGCCGATGGTCGCCAGTGTCGCGGCTGAATTGGGCATCGATGAAGCCCGTGGCGGCTTGCGTCCGGACGACAAGCTGCAAGTCCTGCAACAACTGCACAAGGAAGGTCGCAAGGTGTTGATGCTCGGAGACGGGGTCAACGATGTGCCGGTACTGGCCGCCGCCGACATCAGCGTGGCCATGGGCTCGGCCACTGACCTGGCGAAAACCAGCGCCGACGCGGTACTCCTGTCCAACCGCCTCGATGCCCTGGTGCAAGCGTTCAACCTGGCGCGCCGCACCCGCCGGGTGATCATCGAGAATTTGCTGTGGGCCGCGCTGTACAATGGACTCATGTTGCCGTTCGCCGCCCTTGGCTGGATCACACCGGTGTGGGCAGCCGTCGGCATGTCGCTCAGTTCGTTGACCGTGGTGCTCAACGCCCTGCGCCTGACTCGCCTGCCGAGCGCGCCGGCTGCACGCACCACGCCAGAAACCCGCCCGCTGCCGGCCTGAGCCGCGCGGGCATGGAGTCCAGATGCCAGCTCTCTACGTGATGATTCCGGCCGCGCTGTTGATCGTGGCCATCGCTGTCTACATCTTCTTCTGGGCCGTCGACAGCGGTCAGTACGACGACCTCGACGGCCCGGCCCACAGCATCCTGTTCGACGATCAGGACCCGAACCACACCGCGGCGGTCGACGAGGCCAGCGGCCATCCGCCCAAACCCGACGACAAGGCGCCGCCCCATGCTTGATTTGGCGCCGCTGCTGGTGTCGGCGGTCATCCTCGGTCTGCTCGGTGGCGGTCATTGCCTGGGCATGTGCGGCGGCTTGATGGGCGCATTGACGCTGGCCATTCCCAAGGAACAACGCAGTCGCCGCTTTCGCCTGCTGCTGGCTTACAACCTGGGGCGCATCCTCAGCTATGCCACCGCCGGCCTGTTGATCGGCCTGGCCGGCTGGGCGGTGGCCAACAGCCCGGCGGCGATGTTCATGCGCGTGCTCGCGGGCCTGCTGCTGATCGCCATGGGCCTGTACCTGGCCGGCTGGTGGAGCGGGCTGACCCGCATCGAAAGCCTCGGTCGCGGCCTGTGGCGGCATATCCAGCCGGTCGCCAACCGACTGCTGCCGGTGTCGAGCCTGCCCCGGGCGTTGTTGTTGGGCGGACTTTGGGGCTGGCTGCCTTGCGGGCTGGTCTACAGCACCCTGCTGTGGTCGGCCAGTCAGGGCAATGCGCTGGACAGCGCATTGTTGATGCTGGCGTTCGGACTGGGCACCTGGCCGGTGCTGCTCGCTACGGGGCTGGCAGCCGAACGGGTGACGGCGTTGTTGCGCAAACGCAGCGTGCGCATGGCGGGCGGATTGCTGGTGATGTTGTTCGGCATCTGGACCTTGCCGGGGCCGCATCAGCATTGGCTCATGGGGCATTAGATCGCGGCGCGCCCTTCGCGAGCAGGCTCGCTCCCACATTGAAAGCATTCCTACCTGTGGGAGCGAGCCTGCTCGCGAAGAGGCCCGAACCGACAACACAACTCTGCACCCTTGACGCAAATCAAGATCCCCAAACGCCCCACCCCCTAGACTCGCCAACACTGCCAGCCTATCCGGGGAATTGCCCGCATGATGCTCGACGCCATTCGTTGGGACACCGATCTGATCCGCCGTTATGACCTGGCGGGACCGCGCTATACCTCCTACCCGACCGCGGTGCAATTCCACAGCCAGATCAGCCCGTTCGACCTGCTGCATGCCCTGCGCGACAGCCGCAAGGCCGTGCGCCCGTTGTCGCTGTATGTGCACGTGCCATTTTGCGCGAACATTTGCTATTACTGCGCCTGCAACAAGGTGATCACCAAGGATCGCGGCCGGGCGCTGCCTTACCTGCAGCGCCTGGAACAGGAAATCCAGCTGATCGCCTGCCACCTCGACCCCGCACAGAAAGTCGAGCAACTGCATTTTGGCGGCGGCACGCCGACCTTTCTCAGCCACGACGAACTGCGCCAGCTGATGGCGCACCTGCGCAAGCATTTCAATCTGCTCGATGACGATAGCGGTGACTACGGCATCGAAATCGACCCTCGCGAAGCCGACTGGTCGACCATGGGCCTGCTGCGCGAACTGGGTTTCAATCGGGTCAGCATCGGCCTGCAAGACCTTGACCCGGCCGTACAGCGCGCGGTCAATCGCCTCCAGAGCCTGGAGGAAACCCGTGCGGTCATCGACGCCGCCCGGACACTGCAGTTTCGTTCGATCAACATCGACCTGATCTACGGACTGCCCAAGCAGACCCCGGAAAACTTCGCCCGCACCGTCGACGAAGTCATTAACCTGCAACCCGACCGGCTCTCGGTGTTCAACTATGCGCACCTGCCGGAACGCTTCATGCCGCAACGGCGGATCAACAGTAACGAGTTACCGACGCCAGCACAAAAGCTGGAGATGCTGCAGCGCACCATCGAACAGCTGACCAACGCTGGCTACCGCTACATCGGCATGGACCACTTCGCGCTGCCCGATGACGAGCTGGCGATCGCCCAGGAGGAATCGACCCTGCAGCGCAACTTCCAGGGCTATACCACCCACGGCCATTGTGACTTGATCGGCCTTGGCGTGTCGGCAATCAGCCAGATCGGCGACCTGTACTGCCAGAACAACAGCGACCTCAACCAGTATCAGAACGCCTTGGCGTCGGCGCAGCTGGCCACCAGCCGCGGCCTGCTGTGCAATGCCGATGACCGCGTGCGGCGGGCGGTGATCCAGCAGTTGATCTGCAATTTGAGCCTTGAGTTCGTCCAGATCGAACGAGCCTTCAACATAGATTTTCAAGGCTATTTCGGCGAACTTTGGCCGCAATTGCAGGGCATGGCCAAAGATGGCCTGATTGAGCTGGACAGCGAACGCATCACTGTACTGCCGGCAGGTCGCTTGCTGGTTCGCTCGGTGTGCATGGTATTTGACGCTTACCTGGAACAACACAATCGCCAACGGTTCTCCCGAGTGATCTAGACCCTGCGACAAATCCGCCGTGCGCTGGCTTCAATGTCCTGCAGTGGGTTACCCTTACGTCTTATGTGTGTTTTCCCACAAGGATTGAAGAAATGTCCGAGCCAGTAAAACTGCGCGCTCACACTCAAGCCCACTGCAAGGATTGCAGCCTGGCCCCACTGTGTTTGCCACTTTCTCTGAATCTGGAAGATATGGATGCGCTGGACGAAATCGTCAAACGAGGCCGCCCGCTGAAAAAGGGTGAGTTTCTGTTTCGCCAGGGCGACCAGTTCGACTCGGTTTACGCCGTACGCTCCGGCGCCCTGAAAACCTTCAACCTGAGCGATGCCGGCGAAGAACAGCTCACTGGCTTCCATTTGCCGAGCGAACTGGTCGGGCTGTCGGGCATGGACACCGAAAAACACCCGGTGTCGGCGCAAGCGCTGGAAACCACCTCGGTGTGTGAAATCCCTTTCGAACGTCTCGACGAACTGGCCCTGCAACTGCCGCAATTGCGCCGTCAGCTGATGCGCGTGATGAGCCGCGAGATCCGTGATGACCAGCAAATGATGTTGCTGCTGTCGAAAAAAACCGCCGACGAGCGCATCGCCACCTTCCTCGTCAATCTGTCTGCACGCTTCCGTGCCCGCGGCTTCTCGGCCAATCAGTTCCGCTTGAGCATGTCGCGCAACGAAATCGGCAATTACCTGGGCCTGGCGGTGGAAACCGTGTCGCGGGTGTTCACGCGCTTCCAGCAGAACGAACTGATCGCCGCCGAGGGCAAGGAAATCCGCATCCTCGACCCGATCCAGCTCTGCGCCCTGGCCGGTGGCTCCCTCGAAGGCTGATTCGGTGGATCGCGGCTGAGCGAAACGGTTCAGCCGCCGTTATACTGTGTCGTTTGCAGCCTGCCAGGACTCCTTCGATGGTCTTCGATTCCTTCGACATCAAATCCCTCATCCGCCCCGTGATCGACTTTCCGAAGCCCGGTGTGATCTTTCGCGACATCACCCCGCTCTTCCAGTCGCCCACGGCCCTGCGCCTGGTGATGGACAGCTTCGCCCACCGTTATGTCGAGGCGGACTTCACCCACATTGGCGCCATGGATGCCCGTGGTTTCCTGATTGGCTCAGTGCTGGCTTATCAGTTGAACAAGCCGCTGGTGCTGTTTCGCAAGCAAGGCAAGTTGCCGGCCGACGTCCTGGCAGAAGGCTACGCGACCGAATACGGCGAAGCGTTTCTTGAAGTGCACGCCGACAGTCTGTGCGAAGGCGATTCTGTGGTGATGTTCGATGACCTGATCGCTACAGGCGGCACCCTGATTGCGGCGGCAAACCTGATTCGCCGCATGGGCGCGCGGGTGCATGAAGCGGCGGCGATCATCGATTTGCCGGAGCTGGGTGGGTCGCAACGCTTGGAAGATATGGGGATTCCGACGTTTTGCCTGACGCAGTTTGCCCTTTCCGATAAATAAGCGGCGACTTCACCGATGCCTTCGCGAGCAGGCTCGCTCCCACAGTGGTGCACAAAATATGTGTACAGCGAAAATCCCCTGTGGGAGCGAGCCTGCTCGCGAAAGCGTTAATCGCTACACCGCAAGTCTCAAAGCCCCATCTGCTTGCTGATGATCTCGTTCATCACTTCCCGCGTCCCGCCGCCAATCGACAGAATCCGGTTATCCCGGTACAACCGCTCCACCAGGCTCTCGCGCATGTAACCCAGGCCGCCCAGTATCTGCACGGCATCGTGGGTAATCCGGTCCGCCGTGTCCGTTGCAAAGTTCTTGGCCATGGAAATCTCCTTGATCACGCTCTTGCCCGCCGCCATTTTTGCCGCCTGCCGATAGGTGAACTCCCGTGAGACTTCGAGGGCCGTGGCCATCTCCGCCAGGCGATGCTTGATCACCTGGAACTTGCCGATCGGCTTGCCAAAGGCTTCACGCTCACGCGCCCACTGAAGGCTCTCCTCCAGGGCAAGCTGCGCGGTCATGTTGGCCATCAAGGCCAGGGCCAGGCGTTCGTTCTGGAAATTGCCCATGATGCAGGCGAAACCCATGTTTTCGCCGCCGATCAGATTGCCTACAGGCACTGGGCAATCATCGAAGAACAATTCGGCCGTGTCCGACGCCCACCAGCCCATTTTCTTCAATTGCCGCCCCACGGTGAAACCCGGGGTGCCCTTCTCGATCAACAACAGGCTGATGCCGGCGAAACCCGGCTCACCGGTGCGCACCGCGACGGTGTAGTAATCCGCGCGTACGCCGCTGGTGATGAACGTTTTACTGCCGTTGACCCGGTAGACGTCGCCTTCACGCACGGCGCGGGTTTGCAGGTTGGCGACGTCGGAACCGCCGCCGGGCTCGGTGACGGCCAGGGCGCTGATTTTCTCGCCGGACAATACCTGTGGCACCACCCGATCCCGTACGCAAGGCCTGGCCCACTTGACTATCGGCGGCAGGCCAATGTCCAGGGAGCCCAGCCCCGCCACCAGGCCGCCCGAGCCACAGCGCATCAGCTCTTCGCTGGCGGCGATCTTGGCGAATACATCCCCTTCGTGACTGCCGCCCAGGCTTTGCGGGTAGCCAATGCCGAGAATCCCCGCCGCACCGGCCTTGAGGTAGAGCTCGCGGGGAAAGCTTTCGGCTTCCTCCCATTGGTCAATGTCCGGAAGAATCTCGCGCTGGACGAAACGCCTGACGCTGTCGCGGACCATTTGGTGGTTGGGGTCGAAGTATTCCTCAAAGGCAGGCATGGGCGAGCTCCACTGAAGGGTTCAGCGAAGTTAACCGAGCGCTTGCTTGGTTTACAAGATCAAAAGATCGCAGCCTGCGGCAGCTCCTACAGAAAAACACCGATCCCCTGTAGGAGCTGCCGCAGGCTGCGATCTTTTGCTGTTACAGCGAGATCGGCTTACGCCCCGCAAACGAATGCGCCAGCGTCCCGCCATCCACCAACTCCAGCTCGCCGCCCAGCGGTACCCCATGGGCGATACGCGAAGCGATCAGGCCTTTGCTGCTGAGTAACTGGGCGATGTAGTGCGCAGTCGCCTCGCCTTCCACGGTCGGGTTGGTGGCGAGGATGACTTCGGTAAAGGTGCCCGCCTCTTCGATCCGCGCCATCAATTGCGGGATGCCGATTGCCTCCGGCCCCAGCCCGTCAAGCGGCGAAAGATGCCCCTTGAGCACGAAGTAGCGGCCACGGTAACCGGTCTGCTCCACGGCATAGACATCCATCGGCCCTTCCACTACGCACAGCAAGGTGTCGTCGCGGCGGGTATCGGCGCATTGCGGACAGAGGTCGTCTTCGGTCAGCGTGCGGCACTGACGGCAGTGACCGACCCCATCCATGGCCTGGTTCAGGGCCAGTGCCAGGCGCGAGCCGCCACTGCGATCACGCTCGAGCAACTGCAACGCCATGCGCTGGGCGGTTTTCTGACCCACACCTGGCAAAACTCGCAGGGCGTCGATCAGTTGGCGAATCAAAGGGCTGAAGCTCATGGGGAAAAGTCCGACGAAAACAACGAGACGCGGTTTATACCCGCGCCTCTGTTGACCGTCAATTCACAGCGTCATTTAGTCGTTGGGCGCGACCCGCACCACCAGCTTGCCAAAGTTGCGCCCCTCCAGCAGCCCGATGAACGCTTCGGGCGCCTGCTCCAGGCCATCGACCACGTCTTCGCGAAACTTCACCTTGCCATCACGTACCCACGGCGCCATCGCGCTGATGAACTCCGGCTGACGGTCACCGTAATCGTCGAACACGATAAAGCCCTGGATTCGCACACGCTTGGTCAACAGCGTGCGCTGCAATAGCGGCAGGCGATCCGGGCCGCTCGGCGCTTCGCTCGCGTTGTAGGAAGCAATCAGGCCACAGAGCGGAATCCGCGCCTTGGGGTTGAGCAACGGCAACACGGCGTCGAACACCTTGCCACCGACATTCTCATAATAGATATCGATACCCTTGGGGCACGCCTTGGCAAGCTCGTCGACGAAATCCGGGCTCTTGTGGTCGATGCAGGCATCGAAGCCCAGCTCCTCAGTGACATAACGACATTTTTCCGCCCCGCCCGCCACGCCGACCACGCGCAGGCCCTTGATCTTCGCCACCTGTCCCACCACCGAACCGACGGCGCCAGAGGCCGCCGCGACCACCAGGGTCTCGCCTTCCTTGGGCTGGCCGATGTCCATCAAGCCCATGTAGGCGGTCATGCCCGGCATGCCCAGCACACCCAGGGCCATGGAGGGGCTGGGCAGGCCCGAGGGCACTGGAATGATGCTGCGACCGTCATTGATGCTATGGCTTTGCCATCCCGTGGCGCCGACCACCAGGTCGCCTTCGTGGAACTTGGGATGCAACGAACGCTCAACCCGGCTGACAGCACCACCGGTCATCACTTCGCCGATTTCCACCGGCGCGGCATAAGACGGCGCGTCACTCATGCGCCCACGCATGTAGGGGTCCAGCGACAGATAGAGGGTCTTGAGCAGCACCTGACCCTCGGCCAGGTCGGGTAGCGCGACCCGCTCCATCCGGAAATTCTCCGGCGTCGGTGCGCCGACAGGGCGCGAGGCCAGGACGATACGTTGGTTGAGGGTCATGGGGTCGGACATGTCAGCGTCTCCTGTGATCGATGAATTCGGGGGTATAGGGAGCAGACCTTGGTGGCGGTACGGCGTTCGATGTTTATTCCTGGCACATGATCGTTCCCACGCGCAGCAAAGGAATGCAGCCCGGGACGCTCCGCGTCCCTTTCTGAAGCTGGAACGCGGAGCGTCCCTTTAGGCATTCCTTTGCTGCGCGTGGGAACGATCAGTGACCAGAAACAAAAATGCCAGGCGCGATGCCTGGCATTTTTTGTAGCTCATCCAACGCCCGAAGGCGAATCAGAATGGCAGTTTCATGCCCGGTGGCAGTTGCATGCCAGCGGTCATGCTGCCCATTTTGTCCTGGCTGTTGGCTTCGATCTTGCGCACGGCGTCGTTGACGGCCGCGGCGAACACCGCTTCGAGCATTTCCTTGTCATCTTCGCTCAGGCCTTCGACCAGGCTTGGGTCGATGGTCACGCGCTTGACGTCGTGACGACCGGTCATCACCACGGTGACCATGTCGCCACCGGCTTTACCGGTGACTTCGGCGTTGGCCAGCTCTTCCTGCATCTTGGCCATTTTTTCCTGCATCTGCTGCGCCTGCTTCATCAGGCCGGCCATGCCACCTTTCATCATGGGAATCACCTCAAAAGTACTTGGATTAAACGACGCACGACCCGTACGGGCGAGCGCCTTCAGTTATTAGCCCTGACTGGCCAGGGCCTCGACAGGTTCAATAGTATCGTTACGGATCACCGCACCGAACTGCTGCATCATTTGCTGGATGAACGGATCACCGTGGATCGACTCCTCGGCCTCGCGCTGACGGTCGGCACGCCGACGGGACGCCGCCTGGGCCGGGGTTTCCTGCTCGGGCTTGATCAGCTCCATGGTCAGGGTCAGGGTCCGCCCGTGATACTGGTTCAACGCTTCATTGAGACGACGTTGTTGAGTGGCGTTGAACAAGGCGCTGTGGGCCGGGTCCAGGTGCAACAACCAGTTGTCGCCATCGACCGCGATCAGCGTGCAGTTGGCGGCGATGCTGCCAGTCATGCCGGAAATCGGCAGTTTCGGGAACAGCTCCAGCCATTGCAGGGCCAGGCCCGTGGCCGGCGCTGCGGCGGGCTCAGGCTCGGGCTCCACGGCAGGCTCGGCGGTGTGTTCGCTGGCCAGCTCGTCGAGGTAGCTGTAGGCCGAGTCCATGTCTGGCTCGATATAGTCTTCGTCCAGCGGCGGCTCGTCATCCATGTCCATGCCCGGGGTAGCGGCATCGACTTGCGCCACCGTCGGTTCCGGAATGGGCGCGGCGGCCCACTCCGGCGCGTCCGGTACCACGCTGTCCGGGGTCGGCAACGGCATGGGCGGCAACTCGGGCTGCTCGCTGGCGGTTTCCAGCACCGGCTCGACAGCTGGCTGTTGAACGGCTTCTGGCTCGACCGGGTCGTTCCATGGCAGGTCGACCACTTCCTCGACCACGACCGCCTCGACCACCGGCTCAGGTACAGGTACAGGTACAGGTACAGGTACAGGTTCAGCGACAACCGGCGCGGGTGCCGGAGCCACCGCCGCGACAGGTGCAACCGGTGCAGCGACGACCTTTGCAACGACCGGCGTGGCAGCCACTGATTTGGCGGAATCAACCGTGGCCTGGCTGATCCCCACTGGCTTTAGCGGTTGCCTCGGCGCGTCCGCGGTGTCCGCGGGCCGGAATGCCAGCATGCGTAACAGCACCATTTCAAAGCCGCCACGGGGATCCGGCGCCAGCGGCAAGTCGCGGCGGCCGATCAGGCCCATCTGGTAATAGAACTGCACGTCTTCGGCCGGCAACGCCTGGGCCAGGGCCAGCACCCGGTCTCGGTCGCCATGACCGTTGTCGACGCCTTCCGGCAAGGCCTGGGCAATGGCAACCCGGTGCAGCACATTGAGGATCTCCGAGAGCACGCCATTCCAGTCCGGGCCTTGTTCGGCCAGGTGGCGGACCGCTTCGAGCAGGGCCTTGGCATCGCCTTCGATCAGCGCATGCAGGACGTCATAGACCTGGCCGTGATCAAGGGTGCCAAGCATCGCCCGAACGTCCGCGGCCATGACCTTGCCCTCACCGAAGGCAATCGCCTGGTCGGTGAGGCTCATGGCATCGCGCATCGAACCGTCGGCGGCGCGACCGAGCAACCACAGCGCGTCGTCTTCGAACGGCACGTTCTCGACACTCAGCACGTGGCTCAAATGCTCAACGACCCGTTCCGGGGTCATGTTCTTCAAGGAGAACTGCAGGCAACGCGAAAGAATCGTTGCAGGAAGTTTCTGCGGGTCAGTGGTGGCCAGGATGAACTTGACGTAGGGTGGCGGCTCTTCGAGGGTTTTCAACAGCGCATTGAAAGAATGGCTGGAGAGCATGTGCACTTCGTCGATCAGGTAGACCTTGAAACGCCCGCGGCTAGGGGCGTACTGCACGTTGTCGAGCAACTCGCGGGTGTCTTCGACCTTGGTGCGGCTGGCGGCGTCGATCTCGATCAGGTCGACGAAGCGGCCTTCATCGATCTCGCGGCACACCGAGCACTCGCCACAGGGCGTTGAAGTGATACCTGTTTCACAGTTCAGGCATTTGGCTATGATCCGCGCGATAGTGGTCTTGCCGACCCCGCGCGTACCGGTAAACAGGTAGGCGTGGTGCAGCCGCTGGCTGTCCAAGGCATTGATCAGAGCCTTGAGCACATGGGTCTGGCCGACCATTTCGCGGAACGAGCGCGGACGCCATTTACGTGCAAGAACCTGATAACTCATCGAAAACCGTCGCAGCGAAGGAAGCAGAAGCGGCTAATGCTAGCGGAGCAAGGCACAAATTGCATCCGGTGCGCTCGTCTAATCTGGCTAAGCTGCATTTTGCAGGCTTTTTGCGTCAAAGTTAGCGGAGCGTTTATGCGGTTAGCCTGGGGGGCACTGCTGTTGTTAAGCCTGGACGGAACGGCCGCTGAAGCGCCGTTGCGCTTCGTGGTGCCTGACAGTTGGGCGATGCCGATGGTGCAACTTGAACGTGGCCGGCCGACCCAGGGCATCCTGTATGACGTGATGCTCAGCCTCGCGACCCAGGTCGGCGTGCCGGCGCAGTTCCACGTATTGCCCCGCGGCCGGGTGCAAAACGCCATGGAACAGGGCGAGGTCGACATACGCTGCTACGCCGCGCAGTCCTGGACGCCGAACCAGTCCGGCGACTATATCTGGAGCATTCCGCTCTGGACTCAACCCGACCTGCTGGTCAGCCGTCCCGATGCGAACACCTCCGTCACGCCAACACACTTGCCCCATCAATCGATCGGGACGGTCCTGGGCTACAGCTACCCAACCCTGCAACCCCTGTTCGACGCCAACCGGCTGTATCGCGACGATGCCCGCAACCAGGAACAGGTGCTGGAGAAGCTGCATGCCGGGCGCAACCGCTATGCGGTCAGCAACCAATGGACCCTTGACTGGTTCAACCAGCGCTTGTTGCCGCAGCAGCAACTGCAAAGCGTGGCGCTCCTGCAGGAGCAACGCGTCGGCTGCTACGTGCGCAACGACCCCAAGGTGCCGGTGCAGCGCATCCTGCGCACCCTGCTGCGCATGAAGATGTCCGGGGAGATCGACGACATCATTGCCCTTTATGTCGGAGGCAAGACTGAACCCAGGCCATGACCTTGTGCGGTGGCATCTGCCGCCCGCCATTGCGCCGGCACGACAAAACCCGCGACCCAGCCGGGCACATCGTCAGCAGGCATCGGCTGCGCAATGAAATTGCCCTGGGCCACCTCGCACCCCAGGCGCAACAGCAACTCACCGTGCTCGATACTTTCCAGCCCCTCGGCGATCACCTGGCGGCCAAATGCCCGGGCAAGGCCGATCACGGCCGTGGTCAATGCCAAGTCATCGCCATCATGAAGAATGCCGCGCACAAAGGACTTGTCGATCTTGATGGCCTGGGTGCGCAGGCGCTTGAGGTAACTCAGGGATGAGTAGCCGGTGCCGAAATCCCCCAGGGAAAACTGCACCCCCAGCGCCTGGCAAGCCTGCAGACAGGCACTGACATGCTGGATGTTCTCGACCGCGACCGACTCGACGATTTCCAGGTCAAGCCGCTGCGGAGCGACTCGCTCGTGCCGCGCCAACAGGTTTTTGAGGCGCTCGACGAAATCCGCCCGCTGAAAATGCCGCGCCGCGATATTGATGCTCACCGGCCAGTCATGCCCGGCCTGGCGCCATTGATCCAGCTGCGCCAACACCCGGTCCAGCACCCACTCACCGATATCGATGATCAGGTCCGTCTCCTCCACCTGAGGCAAAAAATCCCGGGCAGGCATCAAGCCGATTTGCGGGTGCTCCCAGCGCAGCACCGCCGCAAAGCCAACGACTTGGCCACGGCGCATGTTGACCTTGGGCTGGAACTGCAGGCGCAGCTCTCCGGCATCCAGCGCCTGACGCACCCGTTCGACCGTCTCGTGAGTGGCCTTGACCTCGCGGTCGCGGCTCACGTCGAACAAGTGAAAGCGCTTGCGACCGCTCTGCTTGGCCACGTACATGGCCTGATCGGCATGACGCAGCAAGGTCCCGGCATCTTCGTTGTCGTGAGGAAAGAGCGTGACGCCAATACTGGCAAACACATTGATGTCCTTGCCGTGCAGTGAGTACGGTGCCGATATCGCCCCCAGTACCCGGTTCAGCGCGGCCCGCAATTTCGGCAGGTCATGGACGTAGCGCAACACCAGGACGAACTCGTCGCCGGCCAGCCGTGCGACCACATCCTCGCCACGCACGACGTTGCGCAGGCGCTTGGCCACCTCCACCAGCAACAGATCGCCGGTGGCATGCCCGTAGCCGTCATTGATCGCCTTGAAGCCGTCGAGATCGAGCATGCACACTGCCAGCGGAATGCTCTCCTGCCGGGAGAACTCCAACGCCTGATCGAGCAGATCCGAGAGAAATGCACGATTGGGCAGCCCGGTCAGCACGTCATGACCGACCCGCCATTGCAGGGAATGCAGGAGCTGGCGTTTTTCGCTGATGTCAAAGCGAATCGACAGATACCGCTCTACCCGCCCGGTGGCAGTATCGATCACCGGCACCATGGTGCTTTCGACCCAATACAGGCTGCCATCCTTGGCACGATTGCAGATCTCGCCCTTCCAGATTTGACCCCGGGAGATGGTGCGCCACATGTCGACGAAGAAGTCAGTGGCGTGCATGCCGGAATTGAGCATGCGATGGTTTTGCCCAAGCAACTCTTCACGGCTGTACCCGGACACTGCGCAAAACTGTTCATTGACGTGGGTGATCCGGCCGCCCAGGTCGGTCTCGGAAAAAATCGCGGCGGCATCCACCGCCCTGCGGTATTTCTCATCCATGAGTCAGGCTCGTTGTCGCCGGCGGTGGAACCCGTTCAAGGCAGCAACACCGATGCTGGTAATATTCTGCAAGACTGCAAGTGGCTTTCGCCGCCTTGCGTAACTACGCAATAGTGGCTTTTTCATATTATTCCATAATCTGAAACAAGCTCACTCAATGTCGCTTTTGGACGGCAATTCTACGAAATGCATCACATTTTGCAAAGCAAGGTGATGGTTAATGCAGTTGCCTATTACTACATCAATCGTTAAGTTCTTGATTCTAAATGGGAATTAAAGCGATGCACATTTCAAGTTTGGGTCCAGCCATCCGGCGGTACCGCAAGGTCGCGGGGCTTACTCAGGCTGAACTTGGCGAAAGAACCGGTTTTGACCCCAAAACCATCAGCCGCTTCGAAACCGGTACCTATACCCCCAGCGTGGACGCACTGTTCATGTTTGCCAATGTGCTGGGGGTGAAGCTGAAAGCCTTTTTCGCCGACCCTGGCGATGAGGACGAACAACGGGCGTACCTGTTCGATGTCATACATAAAGCCCCCCCAAAGGATCTGGGAAAGCTGATTGCAGCGGTTGACCAGGCCTTGTCCAAGCCTTAGAGCCAGCAAGAACGATGATCGACGTGTCGCGTCCGACAGGTCGAGCTCCTTTTTTATGTCGCCACCAAATCGCAGACGACAAAAAGCCGCGATGGGCAGGCGCCATGGCGGTACAGGAAACTGGTTTGATTGATTACGCGAGAGAGGGTCTCGCGGTTCGTTAAGGTGGTAACCCCACCAGCCACACCCCGGCACACAATGTCACCGCTGCGGCTGCTCCCTTCCAGGCCTGACCGGGTTCACGGCTGATCGTTGCGGGGGGACCGATGGGGTCACCATAACGACGCTCACCTGACGGCGAGCCGCGCCATTGTACCTATCTGGGACGAAGTTACAACCGTTCGAGTGGATTAAAAAAAATGAGCGGGTTCAAGGACATGCGATGGGCTTGAAAAGCTTGACGGCGTAGATATCCATTCCCGCGGTAACGGCCCCCTATGGTTTCGCCCTTACG
>NZ_APIO01000126.1:0-21804 GCF_000408945.1 Pseudomonas sp. G5(2012) | reverse complement strand
TACGGCGAGTCACTTGGAAGAGCCTGTAGGAGCGAGCCTGCTCGCGATGAACCTGAGAGCACCGAGGGGTTTCAGGTGCCCAGCGTCATCGTTGACGACCATCGCGAGCATGCTCGATCCTACAGGGCCCGCCGCGATGGGAGGGGGGCAAGAAAATCAAAAGCCAGATCAAATCAAAAGCGAGGCGGCCGACCGGCCGGCCTGATCGGAAGCCATACGCAATCCCCTGTAGGAGCGAGCCTGCTCGCGATGGTCGCCAACGATAATGCGTGGCAGCTGATTCACCGGCAAGCCACCGCCTACTTTTCCCAATCGGCCTTAGCAATGTGCAACCCATGCAACCCCTGGTACGCCGCACGCTCCGGCTGGCTCCAACCCTCAAGCAACGCATCATCCAGTCGATACACCTCCACTCCCAGCGGCCGGCACACGCTCAGCGGATCCTGCGCATCCGGCCCCCACATGGCCAGTGACAAATCACCTCCCGGGCAGGTCGACAGTGCGCAGAGCAAATCGATTTCGGCGAAGAACTCCAGGTAATCGCCCTTCTGCGCCGGACAGGCCTTCATGAAGTACATGTCGTCGTGGTTCAGCCCCGTACACTGGAAAATGTTCAGCACGTCATGCACATCGAATTCGGTCAGGCCGTGAGGCAGTACCGCACGGGTCAGGTTGGAATGACAGTGATGGTGAAAGTCCTCGCCGGTGAGCATCTTGTTCACGTACGGATCGCAGCGGGTACCGAGCAAGTCGTGCAGGCGCCCGCCGTGTTCGTCGATACCGTACGCGGCAAGGCTGTCATCGGTGATGGTCACCAGCGGCCGCAAGAATGGCAGGTTCGACCAGAGCCGATCGTGGGTGCTGACGTGCGCCCCCTGCAACTGCCGGGTCCGCGCCGCCCACAAGCGTTCGCGCGGATCGTTGGCGTTCCACACGTTGAAATCCCCCACCTGCGGCCCGACCGGCGTGGTCACGCGAAACACGTGCCCGGCTGGCACTTTCCAGGCACGACCAGTACGGATCGGCACTTCGAATGACTCGATCAGGGTGCGACCGTCCTTCGCGTCGCGAACTCGCTCGTAGAAGGCCTTGTCCACCTGCAAGGCCGAGCCTTTGCTGACTTGATAAGCCGCCGGATAGTCTTTGTACATGGCACAGATCCTCGATCAGTGATGGGAAGCAGGGGCAAACATTTGCAACAGCAGGTGTTCGGAATCGTCGAGATACAGGTTCATGGCGTCTTCGGCCCCACGCTTGTCGCCCTCTGCGAGCAGCTGATGGATCTGCCGATCGCGAGCCAGCCAGGGCGCTTGGAAACGTGCTTCATCGGGGGCGCTGCAGAACACCAGGCGCAATTGCGCGACGACGTTGGTGAAGAACGCGTCAAACAAAGGACTGCGCAACAACCCGACAATGTGTTGGTGAAAGGCCAGGCCATGGGTGCCGACGGCGCGCCAATCCTCGCGCTCACGGGCCAACTCGGCGGCTTCCAGGGCTTCGAGCATGCGGTCGGACTCATACTCGCGCAGGGGCCGGCTGGCACCGATGGCCTGCAACTCGAGCACGCGTCGAACCCGGAACAGGTCCCGCACATCCTCAACCCCCAGCCGGCGCACCATGACTCCCTTGTTGCGCACATAGCGGGTCAAGCCCTCCTGCCCCAAGCGGTGCAAGGCCTCCCGAATGGTATTGCGCGACGCGTTATAGGCGGCCACCAAATCGCTTTCCACCAGGGACATGCCCGGCAGCAATCGCCCACCAATGATGTCGCCACGTAACTCCAGTGTGATCTGATCGGCCAATGACAGCCCGCTGTTCATACTCATTACCCCGGATTGTTCAACAATCGTTGGTGAATGAGTAATCACTATTCGTGCCATATTTCATTGGGGTTCGATCAAGTTCGACGCATCTGCATGCTTTTTAGAAATAGAAGTACAGTCACCATCCAATTTTCATTGGTTAATATGGCGCATTGATGTGGAGATATCAGATGCGTTACTCGCAGGACCATAAAGCCCAGACACACCAACGCATCATCAAGGAAGCTTCCGTGCGATTTCGCCGTGACGGCATCGGCGCGACCGGCCTGCAACCGCTGATGAAAGCGCTGGGCTTGACCCACGGGGGCTTTTATTCACACTTCAAGTCCAAGGACGAGCTGGTGGAAAAAGCGCTGCAGGCCGCCGGGGATCAAGTGGACGTCACCTGCGCCGAGCTATTTTCCCAAGACCGCCCGCTGGAGGCATTCATCAACGCCTACCTGTCCGAATGGCACCAGACCTCGCCCCACGAAGGCTGCCCACTGCCGACCATGTCCTCGGAACTCGGCATGCGCGGCCAGCCAAGCCCTACATCAGACGCGGTGCTCCAGGCACGACTTCGCCAGATCCAGGGCACCCTCGAGGGCGAAAACATCGAGCGACGCAGCATCGTCATCATGTCCACACTGATCGGCGCACTGCTGCTATCGCGCAGCGTCGAGAACCCCGAGCTGGCTGCCGAGATCCTCGAGGTGACACGCACCCACCTTAATCAGCCGGACAACTAGCCAACCCAGCGCTTGAATAGCACGCTGGCATTCACCCCGCCAAACCCGAACCCGTTGGACAGCGCGTACTCGATCGCCATGGGTCGTGCCTGGCCGCGGACAATGTCCACGCCCTCGCTGGCCGGGTCCGGATTATCGAGATTAAGGGTCGCCGGCACAATCTGGTCCCGGATCGCCAGCAGCGTGAAAATGGCTTCGATCCCGCCAGCAGCACCGAGCAAGTGCCCGGTGGCCGACTTGGTCGAGGTCACTGCAATGCCGTTTTGCGAACCGAACAGCGCCTTGATGGCTGCCAACTCCCCCAGGTCGCCCACTGGTGTCGAAGTGGCGTGCGCATTCAAATGCTGGACCTGCTCCGGCAAAATCCCCGCCTGAGCCAATGCCAATGACATGGCCCGGCGTGCGCCGCTGCCATCCTCAGGCCCCGCGGTCAGGTGATAGGCGTCGGCGCTGGTGCCATAACCGACCACCTCTGCCAGGGGTTGAGCACCACGGGCCAAGGCATGTTCCAGGGATTCGACCACCAGCAGGCCAGCCCCTTCACCCATGACAAAGCCATCGCGGTCGCGATCGAACGGACGCGAAGCGCGCTCCGGGGTGTCGTTGAAAGCGCTGGACAACGCACGCGCCGCCGCAAAGCCAGCAAGGCTGACCCGATCGATCGCCGCCTCTGCGCCCCCACACACCGCAACATCCGCCTCGCCGCAACGAATCAATCGCACCGCATCGCCAATCGCCTGGACGCCAGCCGCACAGGCCGTGACCGGCGCGCCCAGCGGGCCCTTGAAGCCATGCTCGATCGACACATGCCCCGCGGCCAGGTTGACCAGGAAGGAAGGGATGGTGAACGGCGACAACCGTCGCGGCCCACGACTGTCCGTGGTACGCACCGCATCGGCAATCGCCCCGAAACCACCGACGCCGGACCCAATGATGGTTGCCGTACGCTCCTGGGCTTGCGCTGTTTGTGCCTGCCACCCCGCCTGCTCGATCGCCTGGCGCGCCGCCTCCATGGCAAACAGGATGAACCGATCCATCTTCTTCTGTTCTTTGGGCGCCGTTGCCCGATCCGGATCAAAACCTGCCTCCGGGTCCTGCGCAACGGTTTGCACCGCCCCGCCGACCTTCGCCGGCAGATCGGCCACCACCTCATCCGGCAAATTGCGCAACCCGGAACGCCCAGCCAACAAGCGCGCCCAGACCGCCTCCACGCCGCTACCCAGCGGAGACACCAGCCCCATGCCTGTCACTACCACTCGACGATCACTCATACCGCCACCACCTCACACCGGTTCGCCCGCGTCATTTGTAACGCGCAGCCGCCTTGCTTTTGGAAAGATTAGGCGCCATGACCAGACGCGCCGCCACAAATGCATCCCAGTCGCCAGCATCCGGCAATGAAGGAATGGTCACCAACTCACCCTGATCCAGTCCCGCCAGCGCCGCATCGACCATCTCCCCCGCCTCCATCACCATATCCTCCGGAATCTGCGAAGCATCGATACCCGAACGCTCCCAGATCTCCGTGCGTGTTACCCCTGGCAACACAGCCTGGACCTTGACACCGGTGCCGTCGAGTTCGGCGTTCAACGACTGAGTCAAACTCAGCACATAAGCCTTGCTCGCGCTGTACGTCGCATTAAACCGCTCGGGAAACAACGCCACCACCGATGCAATATTGATAATCGTGCCCCGACCCGCCTTGGCAAAACTCGCCGCCGCTGCCGACGCCAAACGCGTGACCGCCGTGATATTCAACTGAATCATGCGCTCCAGCTGGTCCAGATCGGCATTGGCCAACAACCCATCCGCCGCTATCCCCGCATTGTTCAGCAACAGACTGATACTCGAATCACTGCGAAGACGCTGCTCAAGCTTCAGCACGTCATCTTTCTGCGTCAAATCCGCCTTCAACACCTCAACCTGAACACCATGGGCATCACGCAACGCACTCGCCGCCGCGTCAAGCCGACCTTGATCACGGGCGACCAACAACAAATCAAAACCACGCGCAGCCAAACGCTGCGCGTAGACAGCACCGATGCCGGAGGAAGCGCCGGTGACGAGGGCTGTGCCTTGGGACGGGATGGAAGTCATGATGATTGCTCCTGGGAGATGCCAGAGGAAAGGATAGGCGCCAAGGTTGTCAGCGCGCCGACATGGAAATCGCATTTATTATAGTCATAATTTAAGCGTCATATGATAGTCGTAATTTTCTGATCGCCGACGAAAGGCAAAACCGCTCACCCTCCGCCAGATAGCAAAAAGGCCGGTCAATGACCGGCCTTCCAAGGCAGATTTACAAGCTTAGTTCACCTGAAGCTTCTCGCGATTCTTATCCAGGAGCGCCTTGCCGAACCCCTTCACCTCGAGCAACTCCTCGGTGGAGGCAAACGGCCCATTAGCTTCACGATACGCAACAATCGCCTTGGCCTTGGCCTCCCCCACACCGGACAACTTACGCTGCAAGGTCGGCGCATCAGCCTTATTGAGATTCACCTTGCCTGATTCCACACCCGCCGAAGCCTCCATAGCCACCGTAGCCTTGGATGCCTCCGGCTTGGCCGCAGGCGCTGCATTGGCGGTGATAGAAGCACTGGTGAGCAGGGCAAAAACAAGGGAGTAGAAATAGCCTGTACGCATAAATGACGCTCCATGACATCGGTTGAGGAAGCAGCTTTTCCGCAGCTGCTTCCTCAACGTTAGGCGATGTGGGGAGGGTGTCAAAAATGTGTCTGTTGCTGGATGTGAAACAATCAGGGTTCGAGGCGACGTTGCTGGTAGATCCAGTCGACGATTTCGCCGTCGGGGGTGTAGCCGCTGACGGTTTCGCGCAGGAGTTGGCGGACACGTGTGTAGTCATCGTGTTCAACAGCGCTAAGCAGCTCAGTCAGCTTTGACTTGAGAATTTCCCAAGGTAGATGATCTTCATTGGCACTCATGATCATCGGATGTTGCGTCGCGCTTACGTTGTCACCAATCAACAGTTCCTCATAGAGCTTCTCGCCGGGGCGCAGCCCCGTGAACTCGATGGAGATATCTCCATGTTGGTTTTTGTCTGAACGAACGCTTAAACCAGATAAATGGATCATCTTCTCGGCAAGTTCAACAATTTTTACCGGCTCGCCCATATCCAGCACAAAAACATCACCACCTTGGCCCATAGAACCCGCTTGAATGACAAGTTGTGCGGCTTCCGGAATGGTCATGAAGTAACGAGTGATTTTTGGATGCGTGACTGTAAGCGGCCCACCGGACTTGATCTGCTTGTGGAAAAGCGGAATTACTGAACCTGATGAACCCAGAACATTGCCAAAACGTACCATAGTGAAGCGAGTTTTGTTCACGTGGGAGATGTTAGTGGTATCACCAAACAATACTGGTGCAATTTCTCGGCTCAGCGCCTGAAGTGTCAGCTCAGCGAGGCGCTTGGTGCTCCCCATAACATTTGTAGGTCGTACGGCTTTGTCCGTCGAGATCAATACAAAATTGGCCACTCCAGCCCTTAGTGCGGCTTGAGCGGTATTCAGCGTACCAATCACATTATTCAGAACGCCTTCGGCTATATTATGCTCGACCATTGGTACGTGTTTGTATGCCGCCGCGTGATAAACAGTATCTACATGCCATGTTTTCATCACGTCTAACAACTTTTCTTGATTACGCACCGAACCCAAAATGGGCAAAAGCCGCACAGACAAAGACTCACGAGCAATTCGCTGTTCGAGTTCTGACAAAATGCTATAAAGATTGAACTCACTATGCTCGAACAGCAAAAGAGTAGTTGGGCGCAAAGCAAGAATCTGGCGACATAACTCAGATCCAATGGACCCACCTGCTCCAGTTACAAGAACAGACTGGCCAGCAATACAATGTGCGAGTAAGTCAGCTTGAGCCGGGACCGCGTCACGTCCCAACAAATCCGCGATGTCAACTTCTTGAATGTCATCGACTTTCACCCGACCACTTGCCAAGTCCATAAAACCTGGAACGCTGCGAACGTGAAGAGGGAAACCTTCAAGGTAGCCAAGGATCTCGCGGCGCCGACCGCGGTTGGCCGACGGGATCGCGAGGAGAATCTCCTGAGCGCCCGTGTTATCGATCATCTGCTGGATATGTTTAGGCTTGTAAACCTGCAATCCGGAAATCACTCGATCGGCAATTCCGCTATCGTCATCTATGAACGCGACAGGGCGCATCACTCTCCCCATTCGCAAGGCGGCTACAAGCTGGTTACCAGCCGCCCCCGCACCGTAAATAGCGACTCTCGGGAGCCCATCGTCACGACTGGTAAACGGTACGTGCTGAGCAGCACTGAACCAGTCGCCCAGGAAGTACTGGCGCATTGCCAAACGCAGGCCACCGATCATGATCAGACTCAACCACCAATAGTTGAAAATGATCGAACGCGGGACGACATTTTGGTGATTACTATACCAGTAGACGACTATTCCTAGTATCAATGACGACAAAGTGACAGCTTTGACGATGGCAATCAGCGCGTCATTCCCGAAATAACGCAAAACGGCGCGATACAACCCGAACCGGATGAACAGAGGGATCGCGATCAATGAGGCACTGACAAATAGCCATAGATGGTCTCTAAGCGGGTTGACCAATTCGTCTATGCCAAGGCGAACGACAAACGCCAACCAAAGCGCCATCCACACCAAAACCAAATCTGTCACAACCTGCATCAGCCGTTTTTTTCGCCGAGGCAGCTGAAGCAGCCATTGTCGAAGCATTTCAATATCCTTTTCAAATAAAGCAGAGTGTTAGCTTAAGGCCCAACTGCATTTATCTCAAACCTATTCAACCCATCAGCGCCTATAACAGCAACACTAATCGGGGACAAAGGGCAAACGATAAGTCAGATGTCTCGTTGACCAGCTTTGAGCCGCAATGCCACCACGACCAATGGTACATAAGCGATCACAACGCCGAGAACTCCATCCAGCAGCCCCAAGCTCACCAACACACTTAGAGGCAATAACCATATGAAATTAATGCACACAACTGCCAGGGTTACTCGGCGATGACTACCCGTTCGGCGAGATGCAATTTGGTAGGCGTGACTTCGGTGCGCCTCGTAAACCTTTTCACCCCGAAGCAAGCGAACAAAAAGTGTGCAGGTAGCATCAACAATGAATACACCCAGAAGAATTAACCACGACCACAATAGCACAGGACTTGTCAAGGCAGCTTGAAGCGAAAGAACGCCTAAGGTAATGCCCAGAAATCCGCTTCCGGCGTCCCCCATGAAGATACGGGCAGGAGGAAAATTCCAATACAAAAATCCAGAAACAGACAAAGCAAGGGTAATGGGCAACCATACACCCTCTGAATTGCCTGTCAAAACATATAACAGCGCTCCACCTATAGCGACAAATATTGCCTCTAAACTTGCAAGCCCATCAATACCGTCCATAAAATTGTAGAGATTTAACAACCAAACTAGAAATACAGCGCCGACGCCGTAGCCAAACCAACCCAAATCTAGGGATAGACGAAAAAACTGCAGTACAGGTAGGCCACCCAGAAAATACATGGCCACTGCAGCCGCCGTAAAGTGGCCCAATAGCCGCCAACGAGCTGCCACATGCCCATGATCATCAAGAAACCCAATCAACGCTACCAACGCACCAGGTATTACCAGACCCCAAACGATAGACAAAGGCAAAAAACCGGTAATACCCAGTATAATCGTGCTAACGATGAAAGAAACGACAATAGCGACCCCTCCACCTCTTGGAGTAGGCAAAGTATGAGAGCTCCTAGAGTTGGGGATATCAATTAAACTATTCGAAAGCGCATAACGACGTAACAAGGCCGTCCCAATCAACGCACCAATGAGTGTAAACGGCAATATCCAATATAAACTAGTCATCTAAGAGCTTCCGAAAAATATGCTGCGGCATTATTTACCACGTTCGGTAATAAAATAGCGACTTCACAGTCGAACAAAATCAAATTTGAGTTTTGTACGTGCAGTCTAAAATTGGCTATATTATTCATTTAAAGAAGCTCAAAGATCAAATTGATCGTATATGGCAGGAAAGGAGATGGCCCCATCCCATCCTCCGAAAGAAAATTCTTGAATGCACTTAGGGCACCCACCAACCCAGACAACATCAAACTAGACTTGACAGCAAAATTAAATTCTAATTGACTTCGATTATAAGTGATCAACATGGCAAATGGCAGAGCAAACGAAAGCAAATCGAGAAATCGTAGCCCGGCATAAGTATAGGACGAGAGGAGCCAAAAAAAAGCCCCAAACCCGACCCCCAAAACAGACAACTTCCCTTTATCAGATCTCGATAAATTACTAAACAAAACACCTAGCACCAACACGAGCAAAACCACCAACTTACTTAAACCTGATGATTCGCCTGGCGCGCTGAAACCCTGGTAAGACGCCAATTTCAATTGAAAATAATCCATATTGACGTAAACGATAGCCAACATCAACGTCGAACATAACAAACCAGCCAGCACCGTTGAGACACGGCTCCATCGCATTTGACTGAGCCAAATCACTGCAAATGAGCACATAATTGAATAATGAAATAAAACGGCGCCGATTGCAAAAGCTGCCGAACTTTTCATTCTTCTGCGATTGTAATACTGAGCCGCTAAAATCAGCATCCCGGATGCAACTCCAAGCCTTATGACATTCATACTGTATTGATAAATAAAAGCAGGCGCAATATAAGCCAAAAACATGAATCGTTCGTTCTTATTTGATCTAGCTATATAAAAAAACAACAAACCAAAAAAAATCAAGGAGAAGAATCTTACCACCATCACTGGACTATCGAATATGCTAAACAGAACTTTCGAAACACCTATAAATCCTGGTTCCATGCCGCTTGAGTCACTGTTATCGGCAAGTCCTCCTACAAGAAACTCGTACGTATTTGTATCGGTCCCTACGTCGCCTCTCAATACAGAAACCATTGTAAAAAAAACAAGTAGGAGTAATATTGGTGAACGGAACCTGTTGCCCGTAAGCTCCGATAGAGTCAGCACTGTAAAAATCAATGTCCAACCTATCAAATAAATCATAGATTATTCATGCCTAAGGTTACTTTCAGTGTACGACGCGCAAACCGGATAATAGACCACAAACCAAACGTAACATAGGCACCTAGGCCTATCATTTTTTGTCTAAAAAGAAAATTATAGACAAATAGCTCGCCACGCTCCATTCGCCACAAATTACCGCTTAGACCGGAATCGCCATAGCGTGGTTTATAAGAATAGGCCAATGGCGAGAGATATCGATAGCATTTGTGGCCCGCAAACTTAGCATGGCACCAAAGAAGATAGTCTTCGCAATATCTTTTCCCGCTGAAGAATCTAATCGACAATGAGGAAACCACCATTACCGACGAGGTGGAAAACCTGTTTGACGCAAGCAACTGACTGCCAGAAACCTCATGAAATGTAATGTTGTTGATGGGACGCTTACCGTCACTGGGCTCTTCAAGAATGGCAATACAATCTTGCCCAGTAATACTGACATCAGGGTTATTTCTCATCCACGCCAACTGAATTTCTGTTTTCTGTGGATGCCAACTGTCATCTGAATCTAAAAATGCTACAAAAGGTTGAGTCGCGCATTCCCACCCTGCATTCCGAGCGGAAGCGGGACCCATATTATGAGGCAGGGCAATCACTTTGATCCAGTTTTCAGGAAATTGATCTTTCAACTGATACAAAAAACCCAAAGTGCCATCACTACTATAATCGTCGACCAATAGTACTTCAAAGGGTCTGAGCGTTTGCTCGTATACCGAAGTTAGAGCTCGCTTTATCGAGTCAACACAACGATAGCAAGGAATAACAACACTAACCTCGGCATATACCATCTTCACTACATCGCTCGCATCGATCATATATAACTCATTTTATTTGGTCGCCTTCAGGCGAGCAGTAACGACAGTTTTACTGCTCAACCACAACTCACTTACTTCCCGGTAGCCAACTCAGCTTTAATGTAATCCAATTTTTGAAGCACATCCTTTATTTCTTCAACAGAAAGGCGATGCGTATTATGAGAAGTATAATCATCTAGAACAGACACTTGCTCCTCTCCATTAGAGGAGTACTTTTCATAATTTAAATCTCTGTTATCCGCTGGAATTCTGTAATACTTACCCATATCCTCTGACTTGGCCATTTCTTCACGAGAAATTAAAGACTCGTAAAGCTTCTCACCATGTCGCGTACCGATAACTTTAATATCCGCTTTTTTCTTAAACAATTCTATCAAGGCAGTTGCAAGATCAGCTACGGTGGAAGCGGGAGCTTTTTGAACGAATATGTCGCCTTGTTTTGAGTGCTCAAAGGCATGCAAAACCAGATCAACAGAGTCTTCTAGCGACATTAAAAACCTAGTCATATTGGGATCTGTGACTGTTAACTGAGCTCCACTTTTAAGTTGATTCACAAATAAGGGAATCACGGACCCCCTGGAAGCCATTACATTACCGTACCTTGTTGCGCAAATTACGGTTTTTGACGTTGTAGGTATCATCCTGGACTTAGCAATGACCAGCTTTTCCGCCATCGCTTTTGATATACCCATGGCATTAATTGGATAGACCGCTTTATCAGTACTCAGAACAACTACGCGTTCAACACCACAAGCGATCGCCGCATTTAATACGTTCTCAGTACCGAGAACGTTGGTTTTTACTGCCTCCATAGGAAAAAACTCGCAGGACGGCACCTGCTTTAACGCCGCGGCGTGGAAGATATAGTCAACGCCCGAGAGAGCCTGCTCAATGCTGGAATAGTCGCGAACATCACCGATATAGAATTTTACTTTATCGTTCCCCAACGCGATGCGCATATCTTCTTGTTTTTTCTCATCCCGGCTGAAAATTCTAATTTCTTTTACAGCGGTATCTAGAAAGCGCTTAAGCACAGTATTCCCGAAGGAACCAGTACCACCAGTAATCATTAATACTTTATTATCGAACATAGATTCTCCAGACTCTATCAGCGGGTACGATACATGTAATCGATTAGTTCTGCCCAAGATGGTGCAACATAACCTGTAGCAGCTTGAAACTTGGAAGGGTCCAGCGATCGATCAATGATCAGATTTTCATCCCTGACAATTTCTATTTTCTTTTCATAGGCAGATGAAATAAGACTTAGAAGCGAAAACTTGTCTATTGGATTAGCCGCGACTTGATAAAGCCCGCTGAGCTCAACATTCGGCAAAACGAATTCCCGCACAACTCGTGCCAGTTCTACAGTGGGCAACCCTGAGAAAATAGCTTTCGCAAATCCCTTTACACTTTCAGACTGACTCAAAAACCAATCGACTAAAGAGTAAGTACTATTGAGCTCATGACCAATGATAGACGTCCTTAAAGTAACAACTGATTTTGAGTCGACCACCTCACCTAAATACTTGGATTTGCCATAGATATCCTCCGCATCAGATATATCGCTCTCAACGTACATCCCTTTTCGACCAGAAAATACGCAATCAGTGCTAATTTGAATCAACCGCGAGCTACATAGCTCACACAGTTTGGCCAGTCTATGTGGCAACAAAGAGTTTATTGGCAATACCGACATTGGGTCTTTAGCCGTCGACAACTGTTTGATTAACCCAACACAGTTAATCACTGCATCGGGCCTTATCTTGCTGAATACTGAAATCAGCTGATCGGAATCTAACACATCGACGTTCGAAAGAAGATTCGTTCTCTCAGCCTCAGAAAAGCTTGTGAGCGCTGATGGGCTGCGCGTGGTCCCCCAAACGTCATATCGCTCGTCTGCGAAAAGCTGCTTGTACATCATGCTACCTAGCATCCCGGTAGCACCCAAAACCAATATTTTCATAGTTATCACCCACTGACTATGTTGCGACCGTTAAAAGACCTAGCATGGCTTCAGTTAAAATCTTTCAATTGGTTTCTGTAGAGATATGCGCCTGCAAGCAAGACTAGCCCACTTAGCAAAACTTGCACTCCTACCAAGTAAATTGAAGACATCGACCAAAACAACAGATAGTCAAGCAGGCTAAAAGCCAACCAGCATAGAACTATCATCGAAATTACGATTCGTGCCACCACCATCAGAGTGCCAGATAGATAGGGCAATTTCCTAATTAAAAAGAAACACGTCAGCACTATCGAGACTATATTGTAAACCACCCACATATAGGCGGCGCCTAAGACTCCATAAAATTCGACCAAAAATGGAAGAGCAACAAGCATGATAGAAACACAGACCAGGTTTAACTTAAAAGCAAGCTGCGTCCACTTCATCGCCAACTGGAGTGAAAAAGGAACTATCGATAAAGACTGAAGCGCCGTACCAATGATCAACAGTGGTAGGATTGCGTTTATTTTATCAGCTAACTGCGCGTCAAAAATAATGTGCAATAAGCCATCAGATAACCAGTAAATACAGCCGCACAAAACGGACATCACCAGCGCAATAATCGAAAACGCTGAGCGGAACACTCTTTCAAGCTCAGCCTTGTTATCGCCTGCAAAGCTTTTGGAAAACCGAGGGAACAGAACTGCGCTAAATGCAGTAGAAAATATATAAGGAACACCGGCAAGTGTCGCCGCGAGAGTATAAGCAGCATAATCCGAAAGACCAACATTGCCACTCAGGTAAACCTTATCGTATTGAACGGCTATAATTGACGTCAGCGATATCAGCAATACCCCCCCACTAAATCTAACACCTTTTTTCAATACGACTAGCTTAAACCCTCTCACAAACGGATTGAAACCTATACTTTTATAAAGCACAGCAAGCAACATTAACAAGTAGATGCTCTGAACAGCCACTTGAATATTGAAGTATGCAGTAATGGTTGCGCCTGAAGGCATCACTTGCAGTAAAAGCACGACACCCAGTGTTCTGGCGATCGAGTACGGTATGTAAATGGCATTGAGCACTGGTTGCAATTCGCGACCAACGAATACACCCTGCAGCACAAGTATTGGTAAATTCAACCCAATAAAAATAGCCATACAGTGAATCGATTCTACAACGTCTGCATGCGACAACGTTTCAAAACTGAGCCAGTGGTTGCTAATAATCTCAGCCCCCATCCAAACTACCAACATCACAACCAGACCCAAAACTAAAAACAATGAAAAATATGTTTTTATCAAAATCTTGGTTGATTTCTTGTATCTCTTTGGCGCGTAATGCTCGCATCGAATTGAAGATGCCAATCGATGAATGATACTACTCGTCAAACCACCTTCCAGCACCATCAACACCATGAGAAGAGACGTAAAGAAGCCGATTAAACCAACAGCCTCTGCACCTAAACTCCTTGTAAGTAACGGCAATGAAATCAAACTTGAAGCGGCAAATATCACTCTCCCTGAAAAACTTGCCAAAAAAAGCGTTCTAATACTTTTCACTTTTCATATTCCATGAAATTCAAGCTCTACTTCTTAGCGACTTTCTTACAGAGTAGTTTTTATCCTATTACGCAAATTCATGTCCAATTCATGGCGAGCCAGTCGTACGTCTGGAACCACGGCTAAAACCTCTCTACCATTGCTCGCAGAAGGCTTCAATAAACGCTTAAAACGCATTGCTATATGTCTTGAAACCACAACAAAGAGTTCCTTAAAGACATCCAAACGACTTACTCTAAGATAGCCCTGTTCAACCGCGGCCCGTCGAGCCTGACGCGTTGTAGAGATATAATCTCTATGACCCCAAACGCAAAGGGCGTATAAGCGAGCCAAATTAAACTTCTTTAACTGCTCAGATCCGCCGACACCATTTAAAGTAGCCCAAGCGGCATGCGCCCAAACTGTTTCTACGCTAAAGAAGTGAGGAATAATTTCAGGCCATTCGAGATTTTTGAAAGGCGCAATATGAGGGTCGCTCTTAAGATCACCTTTGTGCTTACCCGCTGCACTACGCCCGCTATTACTACCCCCTGCGCCACCTGGCATAGTAAAAGGCAGATCGATGAGTGCATACTCATGCCCAAGTAGGCTGAGCCCCACGGACGCTGACATATCTGGACTAGTACCAAAAAATACCTGGCCATTAGAGCCGCGCAAATCGTTGATCAAAGATTGATGAACCAATCCATGATAAAGTTTTGGAAGCGCGTCCGTACCTTGGCAAGCATTCTGTAATGCTACATCTAGGTTTTCAAGGCTGCCCATATATTCAATTCTTTGATTGAACTCGCCTAAGTAGACACGCCCGGCATGAGCAGCGCCGTACATTTTAGTACGGAAGTCGGGCCAGTAATATAATGCCTTAACCTTAGGAGTAATCATCTTTATACCTTTACTCTTAGCAAAGGCTGCTACCTCTATGATTCGCTCGGAGACACTATCGTCATCGCCGATCAAGCAAATATACTCTCCCGTTGCAAGACTCATTGCTCTTTCATGGTTTTCTGTCATTGAAAGACGATCTTTCCAATGAACATAAGTCAATCGTTTATCTAGTCTCTCTTTCGCCCATTGCGCCAACTCGCAGCTATCGTTGCTCGTATCATGCACGACAACTTGAAGAAGATCTGAATCAATATCAAGCAAGCTTTCAATGCAATAAATAGCGTATTGCGATCTGTTATGTGTTGGTATTACAACCGAAACTAGATAATCAACATCAACCATTATTTTCTCACTCAAATACTGCAAATCATTAAATCAGCGCACTGCCCAATGTTAGAACATTTTATTTTAACCTTCTTTTTTCATGTTTGCTATCCAAAAAATTAAAGGTCAAAACGCACCGAACAACTGGCGTCAATTCATAATCGGTGGCGGTGTGCCGTCACCGCAGACCTGCGTCAATCAGGTAAATAGCAATGGAGGCGATGGGGACGATGGAAAATCCCGCTGCCCAGCCGAAAGCAATTGTACATGCCGCGCCAAGCACGACAAAGGCCATTGCGCTCGACGCGATGAACCACAGGCCAGGATGAATGAATTTTACAATCTATGATAGAAACACGCACTGACCTTGGCGAAATGCAGGACGTACGGTCGGTAGAAGGTATTGACTTTTGGGCGCGCGCAACAAAGAGCAAGCAAATAAGAAAGATTTTTATTTACAGACTGAGGCCGAGGCTGAATGCTAGGACGCGCCAAATGGATTTATCGTACACGCCGACCCGAGCGGGACAAGTCTGCGTACCCCGCAAGGACGACTATTTAGACAAAGACACCTGGCAACTGAATACATGGCTTTTCAAAGTTGTTTATTTCTGCGCCCATGGATAATTACGAGGGTTTGCCTTTCCAAAACGATTGGAAAAATAATACGACAAGGACAAGACCAACCCTCGTTGACGACTTACGCTCGGGCTACGCGACGACGGACAAAATAGCGCGTTAGAACGATAGCGCTGCCAATAGCTGCACCGGCAATCAAACCAACAATTAAAATTAGGAGCTTCTTAGGTTTAATCGGGGAACTTGGCTGGCTGACTACACCATCTTGACGATACACTTTCACATGATCTGGAGCGGTTTCAAGACTTTTGTAATACGCCAGTTTTTCTTCTATTCCACGGAGTTCCTTTATGAACGGATCATCGGATTCACGTGTTTCGAGATTCACAAGCTCGGCTTCCAGTGCCTTGCTCCCCCTCATATAAGTAAGATTCGCCCCCATATCGCCCGACATTTCAGCAGAGCGATCAACGGTAAATATTGGTGGCTTGTCCAAATTTATGGATTTAGCGACATTGAGAGCCTCGCGTAATCGGAAAATAGTGTCTTCGCGTTGTTTTTTTCCGCTCTCACGCAACGTATTGATTTGGGAATTCAATACTTGAGCTCTTACTGAGGCTTCGGCACGGGCATTGCGTACAACCTCTTGTTTTGCAGCTTCGCCTGCCTGGGCCACATATGCGCTTAGTAACTCAGCAGCTTTTACCGGGTCGGTTTCTTGCAACGAAACGATCCAACGGTCATCGATATCTTTACCTACCGGCGCTATAGTCAGGCGCTTATAAAAATTCTCATATAGATTTTTATCTATTTTTTTCGGATCTGAGCCATCTTGTGATGCAAGGTAAACACTTGCAAAAAACGATTGGCGCAATGAGTCTGACTGCAGGTTATGCAAAAATACGTCATAAACATCTTTAACGGTGTAAGGCGCTAATTCAGACTCACGAGTACGCCCATAGTTCAAATTTGCTACATCGTTTATAGTCGGGGGGGCGATTCCGAACTTTACTTCATAAACGGGCGTGCTTAAAAACGCTACGGCCAAAGCTATCAATCCGGCTAACAATGTTAGAGCAACGATCAATCGCTTCCCTTTCCATAGCACTGTCGCGATATCGAAAAAATCGACTTCAGATGCTCGACCATTCTCATTACTACTCTGCATACTACCTATACCTTTGTCACTAACTACAGTAAGAGAACCTATGGACAGCTTTCGGGCTGCTTTTCTTTACGACTAAGCTCGATAAGATTATTCCAGCGATCGAAACGGTAAATCAACCCATCGCGCCAAAAAAGTGACAGTAGTTCAACCTTGCACACTAGCTCAACTTGTGAGGCCTACGTCTTGCAAACCAAAAAAGAACAGGACCAATCGCCATTCCGAGTAGAAAAACCGAAATAATGTAGGCCGCTAATGGCAATTGCGGAGTCGACCAACCGAAGAACATTAAAGACGTAGATTCTCCATTTTCCAGCACGAACGCGATAGATATCAAAATCAGCGTTAGCACGAGGATTACCTGAAGTATGCGTTTGATATTTCGCATTGAAACGCTCCCTCCCTCAGAGCCCATCCTCTTCTTCCTCATTCACCCTATCTCTCAGCTCTTTACCAGGCTTGAAATGAGGTACAAATTTTCCATCCAGGCTCACGGACTGACCGGTCTTTGGATTACGCCCGACTCGAGGTGCCCGATAGTGCAATGAAAAACTACCAAATCCACGAATCTCGATTCGATCCCCCGTCGCTAGGCACTGGGACATTTGTTCAAGCATGGTCTTGATGGCTAGCTCCACGTCTTTCGATGAGAGTAGCCCTTGATGGGTGACAATTCGTTCGATCAACTCCGACTTCGTCATTTTTTTCCCTTCTTTTTCAAGCAGCTAGATCGGTACTTCAGTTGTTTTAGCATGTTCGACAGGATTTGAACAGCCCGGACCTTGACTTAATCCATGGCACGTTTTTCGTCGAGATGGTAGACAAAAGGCGGGATGGCCGGAAACGGAAACGTATATTCCGCACCACATCCAGGAGAGTCATCACGGGCCTACAGATTTCGCCGGTCAGAGTGCAAACCACTCATTCCCAAAGGCGCTAACGAGCCCCCTGCTTATAAAAATTTTTCGCCGTTCCTCCTCTCAAAAAATATTCGTCCAGAGCATGAGCCCTACAATCGTTAGCTTGTCCGCTCCAAAACGTGACTTTGCGTGTGTTTGTAAGCAAAACCCGACTCCTTTAACGCTTTTGAAGCGTGTTCGACAGGCACCCACCCTAAAAGAGTCCGAGCTTTGGATGAGTCGATAACCAGCGAACCGAACAACTGCGTATAAATTGTTGGCTTTCGCAGGATGGTAAAAGCAAGGCGAGCAAGACAATCCGGTAAGGGGAACAATCTTGCCTTGATGTCCATACCTTCAGCTAACAAAGTAACAATTTCCTTTGTTGAAACACTTATGCCATCAGAGATCAGAAACGTCTCGCCCCCTGCCGCTGGGTGCTCAATACACAATGAAATAAAATCAGTCAGGTTATTTAAAGAAACCATACTTCTTTTATTGTCTGTGATAGCAAAAGGCAGGGGTATGCCCGAGGACACCAACTTTAGAAGCCGTTGAAAATTTCCAGGTGCAGTAGCGGCGTAAACTAGTGGCGGACGTATCACCACAAGCTCCATCGTACTACCTTCAAGCTTGCTTCTTAATAGCTCTTCAGCTTTCCTTTTTGATTCTGCATATACTGCATGCGGTGCCACAGCGGAACACTCGGTGAAAGCTTCGCCGTGAGTTTGCGAGCCATTGACACCAATTGAACTAACAAAGATAAAACGCTTTACTCCAAACTTTAACGCTTGATCTGCGAGCCGTAGCGTGCCATCGACGTTTATTCGGTCGAACGCCGAAAGATCATTTCCATCATTGAGAACGTGAGCGCGCCCCGCCAAGTGTACGACAACATCGACGCTTTCTAGAGCAGCCGACCAGTCAGTTCTTTCAGATATCTCGCCGACGACAACCTTCTTGGCAGACCCGACTAACTTACTATTTGAGCGCCTAACCGCTGCTACGACTTTATAATTTTTATCAGAATCTAATTTGCTGATCAGATCTCGACCTACAAAACCGGTAGCCCCGGTAATCAAAATATTCATAGTTTGCCCACATTTTTGTACTAACATGCCTATGCACGCATAGCTTTAGGACTTTTTCACAAGCCCAGTATATTCAGCAATTAATAAAGAGGAGTACAACTTGCTATCAAACTTCGTTTGCGCGCGCTCTCTTGCTGAGTTCGACATATTTTTCAAGAGAACCTCATCAGTTACTAATGAGCGAATCGAGGCTGCAAGACTATCCGAATCACCTACCGGGACAAGAAGCCCGGTTTCTCCATCTACAACCGCATCAGAAAGTCCATATATGGACGTACCTACTGTTGGCAAACCCATCGCTGCTGCCTCAATAACTACAGTACCGAAACCTTCACGATAGCTCGGAAGACATAAAACATCCGAGACCGCCATGTATTTTTCAGGGATATTTGAGAAGCCTACATTTTTTATCCGATTTTTAACGCTACCATTCGATATGTTATCAATTATTGCTGCGCCGTCTGGCTCGTAGGGGCCTACAAGGAGTAGGTGCAGGTCTATTCCTTGTATAACCAAACGCTCAAACGCTTCAATAAGTTCAGATACTCCTTTTTCCTTTGTAATTCGACCTACAAAAATAACAACTTTGCTTTCAGCATTTATTTTCAGTTCAGACTTCAGTGCAGAACGCTCACTCTCGGAAAATCGAGTGGCATCGAAACGCCTCAAATCAACCCCTGCAAAAGACCCATTGCCCAAAACACTTATTTTTTCGCGCTTAATGACACTCTGCTCAACTAAAAATTTCTGCTGACTAAAACTATCTGTGTAGCAACGAGTATTGAGCGAGCCGATGACACGATCACAAAATTTCAAAAGATGCCTTTTCACACCCTGCATCGTTACCCAAGGCTGCCCAGTGTACGTATGCAATCGAATTTTCACGCCGGCGATTTTCCCCGCGATAGCGCAAAGGAGCCCGGCTTTAGGCGTTGTCGAGTGCACAATATCGAACTCACCTTGTCTGAAAATTTTCACTAGCAGAATTAATGAAAACAAATCTTGAACTGGATTTATTTCACGCACCATCTTCACTGGGATGAAATCCGATCCGACCAATTCTCGTAACTCACCACCCAAATCATCATCACTGGATATAACAGTTACACCAGCTCCCGAGTCTTTGAGCGCCTTAATGGTCGCACTTAGCTGCGTAACAATAAAAAACGGAACGGTAGAAACCCTGACGATCTTAAGCTTCCTGTCTACCACACAAACCCCCTCTTAAATCGAAAAATAAATTCTCAAATTTTAGCGATGTATTCAGGAACATATTTCGCAGGCTCAAAACCTAATTTTTGCTTTAACTTTGTTGCTGGATATCGTGTCCTGGAAGTTAACGCATTAACCCTTTCCTGTGTAATAAATCCTTTCGTAACCACAGACAGCACCGCGACTGCAGACCGAATCAAAATTTTTGGTATTCTAAGGGATGGCGCCGGGACGGAAAGCGAAAGGGCAATCCCCTCAATCAACTCTCTCAATGAACAATCGTTTGAAATATTGAAAATTTCGCCTTTTGCTCGCTTGTCGAACCCACACAAAACCAGAGCACTAACTACATCATCCACATGAACATATGTCACAATGGGTTCATTAAAACCGACGTAAAAAAATAATCGTCGCCTTACGACCCCGATTAATTGCCTGATTGAATTGTTTGGCATCTCAGGCCCAAATACATTAGAGGGTCGTAATATTGAATATGTAAAACCACCATCCTTGGACATGGACATAATGTTTTTATCGGCGATAGTTTTGGTAATCTCGTATTCGCCTTTTGGATTGACTTTTGTCTCTTCAGTTACAACTCGGTCCACATCAGGCACAGACCCATATGCGCCAACGCTACTTAATTGAACCCAATGTATTATTTTGTTCTCAGCCGCTTTTTTAGAAGCAATTTTTAATAAACGATTTGTAGAATCGACGTGAAGCTCGCGCATCAGTGCTTCATTACGTATCTCGCCTGCACAATTAAAAACCACTTCGCAGCCATCTAACAAACTGTCAGCATCAAGTTGCGGGTCCTTTAGATCACCGATAAAAATTTTCGCATTAGGATTTTTAGTTTTACCCTGAGATCTAGTTAATATTTTTACTTCATGACCAGTTTCTATCAAGCGATCTACAAGCCTAGCCCCGATAAAACCATTCGCACCCAGAACCAAAACCTTCATTAAGCGCTCCTAATGAAAAACAAAGTATAAAACGTACATAGGTACAAAAATTATTATAAAATTATTATTTTACACTTTTCTCGTCACTTTTTCATTAGCTGGAACTGGTAATCATGCCATCGGTGGAGGCTATGATATCTCAGCATTTTCAGTTTTAAGAATAATTTCTTATAACCCGAAATGCACCCAATTGATAAAACGCGTGCTTAATAGGCCGCCGCTTTCTAAGCGAACTGTTAGCCCACTCACCTGCAGATAACCAGCATCGTCCGCGTAGTCAAGCCCGCAGGATTGAAGCCGAAGAGAAATTCTTGCTCTTCCTTGGCGTCGTCGGACCTGGCCACGACCTTGTAGCCCGCGCCTTTGCATTCTTTACCTGCACGCTTCTGGCACCTCTCCCATCCCGACCCCAGCCCTGAGCAATCGATCTCGATACCACTGACCCCACGCACGGCATGCGTTCTTGCATTAGTTGTACAACCCACCACCAATGCCAGCACTGCCATCACGACAACGAGCCTCTTCATTTGATTCCTTATGCCAGGCAGAACGCCCGGCTGTCGCTTACTCCACGCTAAGACTAGCTGCAAATAAGCGATTGATCCTGCTAAGGAAAGAGACAGTTTTGGCGAGGGAATGTTTCGTGGTTAGCGCGCAGAAGATCGCATCCACGACGGAGAGCCGAATTCCAGACATCGGCATAGGGGACGGCC
>NZ_APIO01000125.1:0-13033 GCF_000408945.1 Pseudomonas sp. G5(2012) | reverse complement strand
AAAAGGAAGCAAAAGGCTTTGCCCCACCACTCGGTGCCTCGCTTGGGCTCGGCATGCCCTCTCTCCGGCATTGCTCCGTGGGTCGCCGCGATGGGCCATCGTGGTTAACGGGGCGCCCGCGATCAACAGCAAAGCGAGGCGGCCTTAAAGCCGACCTGACTTTTACAGATACCCCCAATCCCCTGTGGGGAGCCAGCCTGCTGGCGATGGAGGTCAACGATAACGCGCCCTGTCTGGATGAACGCGCTGTCTGGACGTATTTCACCAGCGGGCTGGCTCCCGCAATGGCATGGCGGACAAACCTATAATCAGGTCGGCGAACAGACCGCCATCGCTGCGATGCGATTCCCGCTGCGTTCGGACGATTTTTTGGCATCACGGCATAACGCGCTGAACTGCACGCTCCCCTATCAGTCGCATGCATAAGCAACCCGGATTCAGAGGAGTGAAAGTGAGCAGTGACTCTAATCGGCTGGCAGCAGGATCAGTGCCGTTGAACAGCCCCGAGGCTATCCATCGACTGCGCGTGTTGACCGTCAACACCCACAAAGGCTTTACCGCCCTCAATCGGCGTTTCATCCTCCCGGAATTACGTGAAGCGGTACGCAGTACCTCAGCGGACCTGGTGTTCCTGCAAGAAGTCGTCGGTGAACACGAGCGCCATTCTTCGCGCTACAACGATTGGCCACAAACCTCGCAGTACGAGTTCCTGGCCGACAGCATGTGGAGCGACTTCGCCTACGGGCGAAATGCGGTTTACCCCGACGGTCACCATGGCAACGCACTGCTGTCCAAATACCCGATCCGTGAATACCGCAACCTTGACGTCTCCATTACCGGCCCAGAGCGCCGGGGGCTGTTGCACTGCGTGCTGGATGTACCGGGCCATGCCGAGGTCCATGCTATCTGCGTACACCTGAGCCTGCTGGAGAGTCATCGACAGTTGCAGTTGCAGTTGCTCTGCCAGTTGCTCGAATCCTTGCCCGATGACGCCCCCGTCATCATTGCCGGCGACTTCAACGACTGGCAGTTGCAGGGCAACGCCGCTCTCTCGCGCCGCGACTACTTGCACGAAGCGTTCGAACGCCACCATGGCCGGCCGGCAAAAACCTACCCGGCACGCTTCCCGCTGCTGCGCCTGGATCGGATCTACCTGCGCAACGCCAGTAGCCACGATCCGAAAATCCTCGGCCACAAGCCCTGGACACACCTGTCGGATCATTTGCCATTGGCGGTTGAAGTGCACCTGTAACACGTAAAACTGATCTCTAACTGTCATTTATGACAGTAGATACATCCAAAAACACTTGCTACGGTGCTCTCGTCCGTTCGAATGACTCGGATGGACATGCCCCGTAGCCGTCGTTGCCTGAAGGGTCTTATGCCTTCCTGATGATGTCTCGCGACTCGCGCTGCAGATACACCCCCTACCTTGCCGTTCCTGCAAGGCATCGGGTGTCGAATCTTGAGCGGAGACGCGCATGGACCTTTGTAAAGCACTGCCCAGCTACCGTTACAGCGCCTGTGCCATTTCGATCTGGCTGTGCATGGGCTGGTCCCTGCCCGGCCAGGCGGCTTGTACCTTGGTCCCTTCCACTGGCAACGACAACTTCGTGTGCGACAGCGGCAACAACGGGCCGCTGACTGATTTGACGGGAAACAACAACCTGGCCTTCCCCGCCAATGGCACCGGCACGATCACAGGCAATGTGACGTTCGGCGCCGGCAACGATACCCTGGACATGAAGTCCGGCGTCATTAGCGGGATCGTCCAACTGGGGGACGGCAGCGATACTTTCAGCATTGACGCCGGCCAGATCACCGGGGCGGTGAACCAGGGCAATGGCGTCGACACCGCCCTCATACGTGGCGGGACTATCCAGTCGCTGGCCCAGGGCGACAGTCGCGACTTTTTCCAGATGAGCGCAGGCACGATCATTGGCGCCTTCGAAGACGGTGACACCGCCAAAATGACAGGTGGCAGCATCGGCCGGGTCGATATGAAGCTCGATGACAATCTGTTCGACCTGTCTGGTGGCGAGATCCTCGGCAATCTGGTCACCGGGTTTGGGACTGACACCATCATCGTGTCCGGTGGCAGGATTGGCGGCAACATCAGTGTCAGCGGTGGCAATGACAGCATTACGGTGACTGGAGGCGAAATCGTCGGGGAGATCCGGGCCAGCGCGGGCAATGACAGCTTGACCTGGGATGGCGGCGGCATCATCCGTTCGGCGATCCTGATGGGAGATGGCGATGACCGGGCAACCCTGCGCAATCTCAGTGCCAGCCGCCTGGCCCAGACTCCGACCCTGGATGGGGGCAACGGCAGCGATCTGCTGACTTTCGATAACACCACCAGCGGCGTCGCTCGCTACATCAACTGGGAGACCGTCAACCTGAACAATCAGTCGCAACTGGACTTCGACGGCAACTTTGTCCTGGGTGACAGCGCCACCGGTAGCGGCGTATTCAACATTGACAGCAGCAGTGTCGTGACCTCGGCCAGGGGTAGCCTCACCCCCTTCTCCGCAGGCCAGCGGGCGACGCTGAACAACGCCGGGATCATCGACCTTGGCAGTGGCAACAGTCGCACCAGCGACACCCTGACAGTACAGGGCAACTATGCGGGCAACGGCGGCCAGCTATGGCTGCAAAGCGTACTGGGCGATGACAGCTCCCCCAGTGACAAACTGGTGGTCAACGACGGTACCTTGGCTGGGTCCACGTCCATTACCGTCAGCAACCTTGGCGGCACGGGCGCCGCCACCTTGCAAAACGGTATTCAAGTTGTCCAGGCCCAAGGCACGGCCATCAGCGACAGTGGCGCCTTTAGGCTCAAAGCCCCGTTGTCGGTCGGCGCGTTTGATTATCATCTGTTCAAGGGGGGCGTCACTGCCGGCAGCGCAAACAGCTGGTACCTGCGTTCGTCCGTTGTTGCGCCGCCGTTGGTTGCAGCGGCAGTACCCGATCCAGATCCGACGCCCAATCCCGATCCAACCGTGCCGCCCGTCCTGGTGCCTCTGGTGCCGTTACCGGTGGCGGCTGTCGGCACACCACCCTTGCCGACGCCCGTTGCCGGTGCGGCGCCCATTCCCCTGTACCGCCAGGAAGTCCCGGTCTGGTCAGTGTTGCCTCCGGCGGTCGCGCAGTTGGCCCTGACGGCACTCGGCACCTTCCATGATCGACAGGGTGATCAACGCCTGCTGAAAGAAACCGGCGCCTTTGGCGCGGGCTGGGGCCGGGTCTATGGCAAAAACATCGAGCAGACCTGGGCCGGCACCGTCACGCCACGACTCGACGGCTCGCTGAACGGATTTCAGGTGGGCAACGACCTGTTCGGCTCGCAAACTTCCGGTGGGCAAACCCAGCGCACCGGCTTCTTCGTCGGCCATAGCCGCTTGAAGGGTGACGTCGACGGTTTCAACCAGGGTTTCCAGGACAAACGTGCCGGCAAGGTCGAATTGCAAGGCGATAGCCTCGGGCTCTACTGGACCCTGACCGACCCCAAGGGTTGGTATCTCGATACGGTGGCGATGTACACCTGGCTCAACGGCGACAGTCACTCCGAGCGCGGCCTGAAAATCGATAATGACGGCCACGCCATGACCCTCTCCGTCGAGGCCGGCTACCCTGTTGCCGTGGCGGACAACTGGGTGGTCGAACCCCAGCTGCAAGCCATCAATCAAACGGTTGACCTGAAGCGTCAGGATGACGGCATTTCAAAGGTGTCGTTCGATTCCGACGCCGCCTGGACCGGCCGTTTCGGCGCCCGGCTCAAGGGGCGCTACGACGTCGCCGGCCTGCCGCTGGAACCCTACCTGCGCGTGAGCCTGTGGCACACCATGTCGGGAACCGACACGGTGACTTTCGACGACAGCACCGAAATCAACACCCGCCAACGCTCCTCATCGGCGGATCTGGGTTTGGGTGCCATCCTGACACTTGCACCCGCTGTCAGCGTGTACGCCAATGCAGATTACAGCAGCAATATCGACAGCAATCCTTTGCGGGGAATGAGCGGTAACCTGGGAATCAGGATGAGCTGGTAAGACTGAGCAAAGGCTCTAGCTCGAGAGTTTTTTGACGTTTCAACCAATAAACAAGCACTTAAGCATGCGTCGTAAATCAGTCACTTATATGATCTAAAATACCTCTACCACTTATCGGCCATTTTCTTGACGCAATGCCAGGGGTCCTCTTGACTTCACGTTACTACCCCGGAACCACCACCAGGATCAATCCGATGACTACCCGTAAAAACGGACGGGAGTCGGCTTGCCCTAATTCTTTCGGTCGCCCCTCACTCGGGGTAGGAGAGACGCCACAGCGAGATACCGCATGCGATTGCAAGGTAGACCTCCATGAAAACTTCATTCACCCCTCAAGAGATCCGGATTAGTGTTTGCACCGTCTCCAGTACACTGCTGTTATGTTCTTCCATGGAAGTGCAGGCTTCCCCCACAGAGGAAGAAACCACGCCCTGGTACCGCCAGGACGTCCCGTCGCTTACCTTGTCTGCACCAACAACGTCCTATCCCGGCCGCTTCAGCCCGATTGCCGATACGCGAAGCTCGAGCCTGACCGTCGAAGCGGCTGCACCCGGAGCCTGGGATCAACTGTATGGCCAGGCTTCACGCCAGGCGCAAACCGACGCCATGGCCCAGGGGTTTTCCATTGCCGGCTCCGGCGAACTGAAAAGCCCGGCGATCCTGACCTTGCAAAGCAACAGTGGCCATACCCAACGGGTCGGCCTGATCGGCGGCACCGCCGAGTTCCACGGCACCGGCAACGGCTTGCTGACCAATCGCGCACAATCGGACCCGCACACCGACACCCTCAACCTGCAGGGACAGAGCCTCGGCGCCTACTGGAGCCTGACCGGCCCACAAGGCTGGCACGTCGATCTGTCGGCCAGTGGTGGTCGGGTCAACGGTTTCAGTCGCAATGAACAAGGCGCGAGGCAAGCCACCGAAGGCAGCGCAGTGACCCTCTCGGTCGAAGGCGGATTCCCGATTGGCATCAGTGAGAACTGGGTGGTGGAACCCCAAGCGCAATTGATCAACCAGCGAATCACCCTGGACACGCCCTATGCGGGTTCAGGGAATGCATCCTCCAGCGACCTCTCCTCCTGGAGCGGCCGGGTCGGTGCCAAGTTGAAAGGTAGCTACGACATCAACGGCCTGCCCGTCGAACCCTATGTTCGAACCAACTTGTGGCACACGGTGTACACCGGCAATACCGTAACCCTCGACCAGGTCGACAAGATCAGCAGCAGCCGAAACTCCTCGACGGTCGAACTGGGCTTGGGCCTGGTGGCCAGAATGACGCCGACCGTGAGCCTGTACGTCAGCGCCGACTACAGCAGCGATGTGGATGACAATGACTTGAATGGCTTGATCGGCAGCCTGGGCGTGCGGATGCGTTGGTGAGCAGCTGCGCGCACTGGTGATAGCCAATTTGCTGGTGAAGGCAACGATGCGGTGTGTCCGACACACCGCAATGCCGGCTACCCCATGACGCCTGAACCGGAGGTTCGCCAGCCCCAATAGTTCGTCACCTGTTATTTCTGACAGTAGCGCCTCAAACAACCTGTTGGTACCGTGGGAAAACACTGTGCCTTGTAATGCGCAGTCGTAAAAACCATGCCGACCGGTTGCATTGCCCGATGACTTCGCGCAGGAAACCTGCAGTTCCTGATCCGTATCGCTCTTGACGTTGCCATGGCCTGCCCCGCAGGAGCGGGAGCAGCACGTCTTGCGAGGATGGATCATGAGCAATCCGTTTTCAGCCTTCAGGCTCCCGGGCACTATTGCCCTGTCGATTTTTACCCTGTTTTTCTGGCCCCTGGCCTCCCATGCTGACTGCACGCTCGTGCCCACCAACGCCGATGACAGCTTCACCTGCAGCAGCGGAAGCAGCCCAGGGCTCACCGACACAAGCGGCAATAACAGCCTGGTTTTCCCCGAGAGCGGAAACGGCAACATCAATGGCCCTGTTATTTTCGGCGCTGGCCATGATCTGCTGACAATGAACTCCGGTGCCATCCTCGGCCCGGTGGACATGGGCGATGGCGCAAACATCTTTCAACTCTTCAATGGGACCATTGGTGGCACGGTCCGCCAGGGCGACGGTGCCGACATCGCACAGGTCAGCGCCGGTACGGCAGCTCTTATCGACCAGGGGGCCGGCAACGACCGATTGGCGATCAGCGGTGGCACCCTCATATCCGTGAACCAGGGGCCAGGCGATGACACCTTCACCATGAGCACCGGCGTCATCACCGGACTTTTAGAAAACGGCGAGCATGCACTCATGAGTGGAGGACAGATTGGCGCGGTCGCGATGAATCAGGACGCCAACACCTTTGAAATGCTTGGCGGTCGGATCCTCGGTGATCTGGATGCCGGCACCGACAACAACAACGTCATCATCAAGGGCGGCACCGTCGGCGGTAATATCATGGTCAGTGGCGGTGCAAACTTCATCACGGTCAGCGGCGGCGAGATCCATGGCCAGGTCCGTGCCGGCAGCGGCAACGACCTGTTCACCTGGGACACCCATGGGCACATTCACTCGGCAGTGCTGTTGAATGGCGGCGACGATCAATCACTACTGCTCAATCACACGGAAACCAGCCTGGCATCGACTCCCAGTATCGATGGTGGCCTGGGCAGCGACACCCTGACGTTCGACAACAGCCAATCGGCGAGCCCCACACGCTATCCCCACTGGGAAACCGTGAACATGGACAATGGTTCGCGGTTTAACCTGGACGGCAATTTCGTCCTCGGTGACAGCGTATCAGGCACCGGCACGCTCAACATTCATGGCAGCAGTGTGTTGCTGGTCGAACAGGGCAGCATCACTCCTTATGACTCTGGCCAGCTCGCCACTTTGAACAACAAAGGGCTGATCGACATGACCAGTGGCAACGCCCGTGCAGACAATCGACTTACCGTCGAGGGCAACTACATTGGCGACAAGGGCGAACTGCGGCTGCACAGCGTGTTGGCGGGTGATAACGCCGCCAGCGACAAACTGGTTGTGGAGCGAGGCACTTTACAAGGTTCCACCGCACTGCACATCACCAACCTCGCCGGCCCCGGAGACTTGACCCGGGAAAACGGCATCCTGGTGGTGGAAGCACTCAAGGGCGCCACAGGCAGTGACCGGGCATTCACTTACCCCGGGCCCATCTCCGCAGGTGCCTTTGAGTATTACCTGTACAAGGGAGGGGTCATCCCGGGCACTGCGCAGAACTGGTACTTGCGCTCCGCCGTGGTAGCACCTCCTCTGCCCGAACCGGAACATCCACCTGTGCCCTTGCCGGGGCCGGAACATCCACCGGTGCCCCTGCCCGAGCCCGAAAACCCGCCTGTGCCCCTGCCGGGGCCGGAAGATCCACACGTGCCTCTGCCCGAGCCGGAAAATCCGCCTGTACCATTGCCAGAGCCGGAACATCCACCCGTGCCCCTGCCAGGTATTATCGATAGCCCCGAAGACGAGCTTCCGCCGATTCGACCGGAGTTACCGGAAATCGAACCAGGCAAGCCGCCGATCCCGACCTATCGCCCTGAAGTCCCGGTGTATTCGGCGCTGTTACCTGCCATCAATCAGATGCTGCTCAATGCACTGGGTACTTTCCATGAACGCCAAGGCGACCAAAGCCAACAGCATCAGGCCGGCGCCTTCCCGGCAGGCTGGGGCCGGATGTATGCCAGTGACAGTCGCCAAGGTTTTGCCGGCACGGTCAGCCCACGTCTGGACGGCTCGATATCGGGTTACCAGGTCGGCAGTGATTTGTATGGATGGACCCGCGACGATGGACAGACGCAAAAGTTGGGTATCTTCGTCGGTCACAGCCAATCGCAAGGCGATATCGATGGATTCAATCGCGCAATCGAACATCGGGACGCCGGTACAAGCACACTGCGTGGCGATAGCGTGGGCCTGTACTGGACGCTCATCGACCCCTACGGCTGGTACGTCGACACTGTACTGATGTGGACGGGTGTGGATATCAACAGCGAATCCAACCGCGGGATCAAGCTCAACACCCATGGGCATGCCGTTACGTTCTCGCTTGAGGCCGGTTACCCGCTAAAGGTTTCCGGCGACTGGGTCCTGGAGCCGCAGGTACAACTTATCCACCAGCAACGCGCCCTGGATAGCCAGAACGACGGCATCTCCGATGTCACCTTCGATGCCGATAATAGCCTGACAGCCCGTTTCGGTGCCCGACTGCGCGGCACTTATCAGGTTGCCCATATGCCCCTGCAGCCCTACGTGCGCACCCATGTCTGGCATACCTTGTCCGGCACCGACCGGGTGACATTCAATGACACCACAGCGATCGACACCCAGCAGAAATCCACGACACTGAACCTGAGCATGGGCATGACGCTGCAAGTGTCGGACGCCTTGAGCCTGTATGGCGAAGCAGGCTACGACACCCAGCTTGACAGTAATGAGTTGAATGGTCGCAAGACGACAATCGGGCTGAGGCTGGATTTTTGATGGGCGACATCCAGGCGGGCCCGCCTCCAGAGTGGATTGATGTCGTGATCAATACCCTGTAGAGGCGAGCCCGCTCTGGAGAGCGATTCGGAGATAGCGCAGGCTGCCTGACTTACCCCGCCGGCCGCAACATCAACACCGCCAGCGGCGGCAGGTTCAGCGCCAGCGACAGGGCCTGGCCATGGCTCGGCGTTTGCTCGGCGGTCACCCCGCCACTGTTGCCATAGTTGGACCCGGCATAGATCGACGAATCGCTGTTGAACATCTCGCTCCACTGCCCGGCAAACGGCACGCCCACCCGATAACCCTCGCGTGGCACCGGCGTGAAGTTGGCAACCACCAGGATCGGCTGGCCGTCCTTGCTCCAGCGCATCCAGGCGTAGACACTGTTGATCGCGTCGTCGCCGATCAGCCACTGGAAGCCTTGGGGCACGTCGTCCTGCTCATGCAGCGCCGGCTCCTCGCGATACAGCCGATTGAGGTCACTCACCAGCTTCTGCACGCCTTTGTGCTCGGAGTACTGCAACAGGTACCAATCGAGCTGCTGGTCGTGGTTCCACTCGCGCCATTGGCCGAACTCGCAACCCATGAACAACAGTTTCTTGCCCGGGTGGGTCCACATGAAACTCAGGTAGGCTCGCAGGTTGGCGAATTTCTGCCAGCGGTCGCCGGGCATCTTGTCGATCAGCGAGTGCTTGCCGTGCACCACTTCATCGTGGGAAATCGGCAGGATGAATCGCTCGGACCAGGCGTACACCAGGCCGAAACTGAGTTCGTTGTGGTGATGGGCGCGGTACACCGGGTCTTGCTGAATGTAGTGCAGCGAATCGTGCATCCAGCCCATGTTCCACTTATAGGCGAAACCCAGGCCACCCTGCTGTGTGCTCTGGCTGACGCCGGGCCAGGCCGTGGACTCTTCGGCGATCACCAGCGCCCCGGGAGCTTCCACTGCCACGACGTCATTGAGGTGACGCAGGAAGTCGATGGCCTCCAGGTTCTCGCGACCGCCATGGCGGTTGGGCACCCACTCGCCGGCCTTGCGCGAGTAATCGCGGTACAGCATCGACGCCACTGCATCGACCCGCAGGCCATCGACGTGGAAATGCTTGAGCCAGTGCAGCGCCGACGCCAGCATGTAGCCGTGCACTTCGGTGCGGCCCAGGTTGTAGATCAGGGTGTCCCAGTCCTGGTGAAAGCCTTCCTGAGGATTACCGTATTCGTACAGCGCAGTGCCGTCGAACTGGGCCAGGCCATGGGTGTCGGTGGGGAAATGCGCCGGCACCCAGTCGAGGATCACGCCGATTCCCGCCACGTGACAATCGTTGACGAAGGCAGCGAATTCGTCGCCCGTTCCGTAGCGGGCGCTGGTGGCAAACTGCGAAAGCAACTGATAGCCCCAGGAGCCGCCGAACGGGTGTTCCATGATCGGCATCAGCTCAATGTGGGTAAAACCCAGCTCCTTGACATACGGAATCAGCCGCTCGGCCAGTTCCGGCCAGGTGTATTGACGGGCCACTTCACCCAGGTCGTCCAGCTCGCACTGCCAGGAACCGGCGTGCAATTCGTAGATCGACAACGGCGCCGTCGGGCGCTGGCGCTCGCCACGCGACTGCATCCAGTCCTGATCCTGCCAGTCGATCCGTAAAGGTGGGGCGACTTTCGAGGCGGTGTCCGGTGGCAGGCTGGTGGCCAGCGCCATGGGGTCTGCCTTGAGCGGCAGGATTCCGTCCTTGCCGAGGATTTCGTATTTGTAGGCCTCCCCCGCTTGCAGGCGTGGAATGAACAGTTCCCAGACACCGGTGGGATGGCGCAGGCGCATGGGGTGGCGACGACCGTCCCAGACGTTGAAGTCACCTACCACCGACACCCGCCTGGCGTTCGGTGCCCATACGGCGAACCGCACGCCATCGACACCGTCCACGGTCTTCAACTGGGCGCCCAGGGCGCTGCTCAAGTCGCGGTGATTGCCTTCGGCAAACAGGTACAAATCCATGTCACCCAGCAATGGACCAAAACTGTAGGGATCTTCGGATATTTGTTCGCCACCGGCCCAGCGGGTTCGCAACAGATACGGCTGTGCCCGCGGGAAATGCCCGACGAACAGCCCTGGGGTCTGGGTCGCTTCCAGGTTGCCCAGCTCCTCCCCGGATTCCTTGCCCACCACCTGCACGCTCAAGGCGCCCGGTAGATAAGCGCGGATGAATTGTCCGCCGGCACCATCGCCGTGGGGGCCGAGAATGGCAAAGGGATCGCGATGCTCGGCACGCACCAGCGCATCGATATCCCGCGCCCTGGGTAGCAGCGCTTCACTGTGATGATGACCCTGTTCCTTGTTCGAGAAACTCATGACTACTCTCCACCAAGATCGGAAAAGGGTTTAAGCCCACTCAATAATCCATATAAACCGTGCAACGGCACGGGCAGCCAGCCGGGGCGGTTTTCCGCCTCGTAGGCCACTTCATACGCCGCCTTCTCCAGGCCGAACAATGCCAAGGCGGCATCTTCGCCATCCGGATCTTGCCACGCATGGCCAAGCGTAGCTGCCGCCAGCCGATAAGCGTGGATAAATGCCTGCCTTGCCTCACTCAAATAGCGATCACCGACCCGCCGGCGAGCGTCCTGGGCATGGGCTGTGTTATCAACGTTATGCACGTTGATGGTCATGGCCGCCGCATAGTCGAAAGAGCGCAGTACACCACTGACATCCTTGTACGGGCTGTGCTTGCCCCGACGCTCCCGCAAAGGCCGCGCCGGTTCGCCTTCGAAGTCGATCAGGTACGCGTCACCCTTGATCACCAGCACCTGGCCGAGGTGCAAATCACCATGTACACGGATCCGCAGTCCACCCGCGGTCTTTTTGGCCAACTCCTGGACATGGCTGAGAATGGCCTTTTTATGCTCCAGTAAACGGCTGACCAGGGTTTTGTCCGCAGGGTTCAGTTCATGTTGATGCTGCTTGAGCAATTTCAATGCATGCTCGATTTGTGCCACGACATCCTTGCCCGTCGCGGACGCATCCTTTTGCGTAGTGATCTGCGGATCAAAGTCAGGATTTTCACTTGATGCCGCCAGCACTTGGTGCATTTCACCCAGGCGCTGGCCGAGCATGGCGGCGAAATCCTTCAACTCGCCAAGTGCGTTGTAATGCTGTTCCTGCTCGGACATGGCGTCCGCGAGTTCGTCGCGCAACGCTCGCTCCAGATTGTTCTGGGTCCATTCCCAGGCATCGCCCTGATTACTCAAGTAGCCTTGGGCGATCATCAGCAGGTTATCTTCGCCTGCCGCATCCCGACGCACTACCGCGCCCAGCAACGGCGAGATATTGCCGAAGCCGGCAGCGGTCAGATAGGCGCTCATTTCCAGTTCCGGGTGCACGCCCGACGCAACCTTGCGGATCAGTTTCAACACCAGGCTGTTGCCGACCACCACCGAACTGTTGGATTGCTCGGCGGACAGGTAACGCACATCCGACTCTGCCGTCAGGCCCAGTTTGGCGAGCTCGGCGGTGGGTTCAAAACGGATTTCACCGCCATCGGAAGGCAACACCGTGCTGTTCTGCATGCCCTGCAATACCGCGCGAATAAAGTTTTCCAGGCTGAAGGCATCAGTGATCAGGCCAACCTGCGGGCCACGGCGCACCCGTGACAAGGCCAGTTGCTGGGGCAATGCCGTGCCGACCTGGTCTTCGGCAATAAAGCCGAACGGCAGTTGGTAGCGACTGGTCTGGCCGCCACCGGTGACTTCGATTTCACTCAACAACACGGGGTGCTGCGCATCGCCAAATCGCACACCGTAGGCCAGATTGACCTTCTCGATGGCCGCGTCCTTGCCGGCGAACCAGCGGCGGTTCTGCAGCCAGTTCGGCAGGATGCCCTGCTCCAGCGTGGTGCGTGAAGGCGCTTCGAGCAACTCTTCCATGCGCTTTTTCAGCACCAGCGTGGTGAAGTCCGGTAGGCTTTGCGCCGGTTCCACATGCCAGCTCGGCATCTGGTTCTCCGCGGCGAGGCCGAACCAGTAGAACCCATAGGGCGCCAGGGTCAGGAGGAAGCTCAATTGGCCGATGGGTGGAAACGCATTACCGCCAAGCATCTCCACAGGCACCATGCCGACGTATGCCGACAGGTCCAGCTCCACGGCCTGGGCGCTGCGCGAAACGTTGGCCACGCACAGGATGATTTCATGCTTGCCGTCAGGCCCGGTGTATTCGCGGGTATAGGCCAGCACCCGGCGATTGGTCGGCGAGAGCATTTTCAAGGTGCCGCGCCCGAACGCCTTGGACTGCTTGCGCACCGTTAACATGCGCCGGGTCCAGTTCAACAGCGAATGCGGGTCGCCGGCCTGGGTTTCGACATTGACCGACAGGTAGCCATATTGCGGGTCCATGATCGGCGGCAGCACCAGGCTGGCCGGGTCGGCGCGGGAAAACCCGCCGTTGCGGTCGATCGACCACTGCATCGGCGTGCGCACACCGTCGCGATCGCCGAGGGAGATGTTGTCGCCCATGCCGATCTCG
>NZ_APIO01000124.1:0-23482 GCF_000408945.1 Pseudomonas sp. G5(2012) | reverse complement strand
CTCTGCGTGGGAATGCATCAAGTGACGCTCTGCGTCACAGGGACGCGGAGCGTCCCGGGCGGCGTTCCCACGCAGAGCGTGGGAACGATCAGCAGCCCCGCGATCAGTTTTTAGCCTGCAACGCCTCCAGCTTCGCCACCACCCCCGCCGCCGTCTGCTCGCCCATCAACTGTTCGCGCACCTTGCCCTTGTTATCGATGATGTAGGTCACCGGCAGTGCTTCACTGCGCGGCAATTCGAATAACTCGGAAGGGTCCTGCGCCAGCACGGTGAACTTGATTCCGAGTTTCTCGCTGGCACTTTTCAGCTCTTCGCCCTGCACGTTGTCAAAGTTGACCCCGAACACGCCGATCTTCTTGTCCTTGAGCTGGTCGGCCAACGCGTTCAATTCCGGAATCTCGGTACGGCACGGGCTGCACCATTCTGCCCAATAGTTGATCACCAGCCATTTTCCATCCAGGCGCTCGGCGGCGACCTTCTGTCCGTTTTGATCGATCCCGTAGTCGTTACCGCAGCCCCCCAGCATCAACGCCCCGATAATCGTCAATGCCGCTGCCAGTCGCCTAGTCATGTCGTGTTCCTTGTCAAAAATTGAAAGCGCCTGCAACCCATCGCCCGGCAAGGTTCAGGATTACGCGCTGCCCAGTTAGAATAGCCGCCACCTTACGCAAGATGCGACCCGCTCATGACCGATCTGACGCTTTATCACAACCCGCGCTGCTCGAAATCCCGCGGTGCGCTCGAACTGCTGGAAGCCCGAGGCCTGGCCCCGACGGTGGTCCGCTACCTGGAAACGCCGCTGGACGCCACGCAAATCCAGAGCCTGCTGGGCAAACTCGGGATCAGTGCACGGCAACTGTTGCGCACCGGCGAAGACGAATACAAGACCCTCGCCCTGGCCGACAGCAGCCTGAGCGAGGCGCAATTGATCGCCGCCATCGCCGCCCATCCGAAACTGATGGAGCGACCGATCCTCGAAGTCGGCGACAAGGCCATCATCGGCCGTCCGCCAGAGCAGATCCTGGAGTTGTTGCCGTGACTGCGCCGTACATTCTGGTGCTGTATTACAGCCGCAGCGGTTCGACCAACGAAATGGCCCGGCAAATTGCCCGCGGTGTCGAACAGGCCGGCCTTGAAGCCCGATTGCGCACGGTACCGGCGATTTCCACCGAGTGCGAAGCCGTCGCGCCGGATATCCCGGATGAAGGCGCGCTCTATGCCAGCCTCGATGACCTGAAGAACTGCGCCGGCCTGGCGCTGGGCAGTCCGACCCGCTTCGGCAACATGGCGGCGCCACTCAAGTACTTTCTCGACGGCACCAGCAACTTGTGGCTGACCGGCGCCCTGGTGGGCAAACCCGCCGGTGTGTTCACCTCCACCGCGAGCCTGCATGGCGGGCAGGAAACCACCCTGCTGTCGATGATGCTGCCGCTGTTGCACCACGGCATGTTGATCACCGGCCTGCCCTACAGCGAGTCGGCATTGCTGGAAACCCAGGGCGGCGGCACGCCGTACGGCGCCAGCCATCACGCCGGGGCCGATGGCAAAAGCGGGCTGGATGCCCATGAAGTTGCACTGTGCCGGGCCTTGGGCATGCGCTTGGCCAAGACAGCTCAGAAACTGGAGGGTTAAGGGTGGCCAAGAAACCGAAGGTCCTGCCCGCTATCGAATGGCTTGAACCACGGGTTCGGGCCATGCGCGTTATCAGCCTGTTGTGTTTTTTCGGCCTGGTGGGGTTGCTGTGCGTTTACTACCTGATGGTCGCCGACCTGCACGGAGCACGGCCGTGGGTGATTTTGCTGATTGAGCTGGTGCCGTTGTTACTGCTCGCGCCGGGGATGATAGTCGGCAATGCCCGCGGGCATTCGTGGATGTGCTTTGTGGTGAACCTGTATTTCATCAAGGGCGCATTGGCTGCTTATGACCCGAATCGCCAGATCTTCGGCGTGCTGGAGATGGCCGCGAGTTTGGCGGTGTTCTGTTCGGCACTGTTGTATGTGCGGTGGCGATATCAATTGAACCGCAAATTGGCTGGCGAAGGCGAGATCTCCGTCGCCTGATCCGACGCCTTCGCTGGCAAGCCAGCTCCTACAGGTCTGGTGTTTTTGTAGGAGCTGGCTTGCCAGCGAACGGGGCAACTCGGTCCTAATGGTTGACGGTGTAGGCCAGCATCATCGAAATCTGGCTCATCGGCCGCCCGCCACTTTCTTCATGCCACTGGTTGAACACGTCCTGCACCAATGCCAGGTCGCGCAGACTGCTCGGCACCTTGTCGACAATCTGCTGCGCATTCAATGCCGCCACCACGTCATAGCTCGGCACAAACGTATCCTTGCCGACCATGCGCAAGAATCGTGGCGCCGACAAGCCGCCCAATTGATGACCGCGTTTTTTCAGCAAAGTCCACAAGCCGACGATGTCGGTCACCGGCCAATCGGCGATCATCGCCCCGAAGCTGCCCTGCTCATGGGCCACGTCCAGCACGAACTGCGCATTGCGCGGTACGCTCTTGAGCTTGCCCAGATGGCGGATGATCCGCGTGTCCTGCATCAGCCGCTCCAGGTGTTCGGCGCTCATCAGCACGACTTTTTCCGGGTCGAATTTGAAGAACACTTCTTCGAAAGCCGGCCACTTGGCGTCCACCAGGCTGTGCTTGAGCCCGGCGCGGAATACGCGCAGTGCCATGGTCGACAAGTAACGATCGTCGGTGATGTCACGCAGTTGTGCTGCAGTCTTGGGAACGGGCAGATGGGCTTCCAGTTCAGCCGCCGAACCGAAGCGGTTCAAGCAGTATTCGTTCAGCCACTTGTAGTCGCGCATGCCCTCTCCTGAGGATTGAAAAATAAACGGCCCCCCTTGAAACAACACCTGTGGGCGCCAGCAGGCTGGCACCCACAGTGATCGTGTTTAGAGGTTGACCACGTTGACGAAGCGCGAAGCGGCGGATTCGTCGATCTTCAGGCTGGTGAAATCGAACAGGTTGCGGTCCGCCAATTGCGACGGGATCACGTTCTGCAGGCTGCGGAAAATGCTTTCGGTACGGCCCGGGGTCTTGCGCTCCCAGTCCTGCAGCATTTCCTTGACCACTTGGCGCTGCAGGTTTTCCTGGGAGCCGCAGAGGTTGCAAGGGATGATCGGGAATTGCTTGAGGTCCGAGTAGGCCTGGATGTCTTTTTCGTTGCAGTAGGCCAGGGGGCGGATCACCACGTTACGCCCGTCATCGGCACGCAACTTCGGCGGCATGGCCTTCAGCGAGCCGTTGAAGAACATGTTCAGGAAGAACGTTTCGACGATGTCGTCGCGGTGATGCCCCAAAGCCATCTTGGTCGCGCCGATTTCGTCGGCGAAGGTGTAGAGCGTGCCGCGACGCAGGCGTGAGCACAGGGAGCAGGTGGTCTTGCCTTCCGGAATCAGCTCCTTGACCACCGAGTAAGTGTCTTTCTCGACGATGTGATACTCGACACCCAATTCCTTGAGGTAGGCCGGCAGCACATGCTCGGGAAAACCCGGCTGTTTCTGATCCATGTTCACGGCCACGATCTCGAACTTGATCGGCGCGACCTTCTGCAAGTGCATCAGCACATCAAGCATGGTGTAGCTGTCCTTGCCGCCGGACAGGCAGACCATGACCTTGTCCCCGTCTTCAATCATGTTGAAATCGGCGACCGCCTCACCGGCCTGTCGGCGAAGGCGCTTTTGCAGTTTGTTCTGGTTGACCGTAAGAGTGCCCATGACGCGAAATCCGTGAGGTGTGACGAAAGGCCGGCATTTTACGCAAAAACCCTCCAGGGGCGAAGTGCCCCGACGGATCGCCCGCCCTACAGATGCAACAGCGATTACCCCGGCGCTTTACAGCGCAATTTGCTCTAAGCCACACCCCCTGTAGGGTTAAGTCCTTCCTATACTGCGACATAAGGTCGCAATCACATACAGACCTAGTACTTACTTGGCCTCATTGGCCCGTAGGGCGCTCCACTGGGGGGCGACGGTAAAAACAAGAGGAGTGACTGGCATGATCCATCACGTAGTGGGGCTATTTACCCACCCTGACCAAGAATGGAAAGAGATTCGTGGCGATCAGGAAGAAAGTATCAGCCACATGTACCTGACCCATACGCTGATCCTGGCGGCGATACCTGCGGTATCGGCATTCATCGGGACCACACAGGTGGGCTGGGTCATCGGCAATCGCCCCCCGGTAATGCTGACCGTGGAAAGCGCACTATGGATGACAGTCATGTCGTACCTGGCGATGCTCGGCGGAGTGGCGGTGATGGGCGCGTTCATCCACTGGATGGCCCGCACCTATGACGCCAATCCGAGCCTCGCACGCTGCATTGCGTTCGCAACCTATACCGCTACTCCGCTGTTCATCGGCGGCCTCGCGGCCTTGTACCCCCACTTGTGGCTGGGGATGATCGTCGGCACGGCGGCCATCTGCTACACGGTGTACCTGCTGTATGTGGGATTGCCAACATTCATGAACATTCCATCTGACGAGGGCTTTCTGTTTTCAAGTTCGGTGCTCGCCGTAGGCCTGGTGGTGCTGGTCGCCATCATGGCGTTCACCGTGATTGTCTGGGGACTCGGCGTGGGGCCGGTCTATACCAATTAACAGCTCACCACAAAAAAATCAGATCTGCCGACACAGGCCGCCGCAAGGCGGCCTTTTAATGCCCAGGCACAAAGAGTCCGAAGACCATTCGGCACCTCGCAGATTCGCAAGGCCCCTGGCTTGCGGCATACTCGACCGCTCTGGAGATCCATCAAGCATGCCCGAGCAACTCAATAACCGCGTCGAAGATTGTTTCCAACAAGCCGAATCCTTTTTCAAACGACCTTTCAAGCGCCCCGTGGTGAGTTTTAAGCTGCGTGGGCAAAAAGCCGGTGTCGCGCACTTGCACGAGAACCTGCTGCGCTTCAATCCGCAGTTGTACCGTGAAAATACCGAAGACTTTCTCAGGCAGACAGTCGCCCATGAGGTCGCGCACCTGATCGCCCATCAATTGTTCGGCGACCGCATCCAGCCCCATGGCGAAGAGTGGCAACTGATCATGCGCGGCGTTTACGAATTGCCGCCCAACCGCTGCCACACCTACGACGTCAAGCGCCGCAGCGTGACCCGCTACATCTACAAGTGCCCGTGCGCCGACAGCGATTTCCCGTTCTCGGCGCAACGTCACGGCCTGGTGCGCCAAGGGCGGCGCTATTTGTGTCGGCGGTGTCGCAACACCTTGGTATTCAGTGGCGAAATGCGGGTTGAGTAACAGGATTTTCAGTGTCTGCGCCGGCCTCTTCGCGGGCAAGCCCGCTCCCACAGGGAATTTTCGCTCCAGCTCAAATCCGATGTGGGAGCGGGCTTGCTCGCGAAGGCGGACTGGCAGGCGCTAAAGAATTACCTTGGCACGTCGCAACTCGGCAATCCGTTCAGCAGTGAACCCCAACTCTCCCAACACCTGATCCGTATGCTGCCCCAGCGCCGCGCCAATATGCCTGGGCTCTGGCAACCCGCCTGAAAACTTCAACGGGCAAGCCATCTGCGCCTGACTCGAACCATCACCCCGAGGCACTTGTGTCACCAGCTCCCGAGCCTGCAACTGCGGATGCCGCACCGCTTCCCCCAGGCTCAGTACCGGCTCGACACAAGCGTCCAGCTCGGCGAACAGCGCACACAGCTCGGCAAAGTCATGCTTTTCGAACTCAGTCTTCAGCGCATCCTTGAGCTTGCGTTGCTGTGCAGGTTGCGCAGATAGCCCCAGGCTGGCCCACTCCTCCAGCCCCAGCGCCGCACACAACTGTTTCATGAACCCCGGTTCCAGGCTGCCTACAGACAACCAACGCCCATCCCGGGAACGATAATAGTCATAGAAGCTGCCGCCATTGAGCATCTGGTCTTCCCGATCCGGCTCGACACCACAAGCCAGGTACCCGGCGCCCGCCATGGCATTCAAGCTGAACACGCAGTCGGTCATGCTCACGTCCAGGTGCTGACCCTGTCCGGTTTGCTGTCGAGCGATCACGGCGGCCAGCAGGCCGATGACCCCGTGCAGCGAACCACCGGCAATGTCTGCCACCTGCATGCCCAACGGCAGCGGCCCACTGTCAGCGCGACCGCTGTAGCTCGAAAGCCCGGCCAGCGCCATGTAATTGATGTCATGGCCGGCACGGTCCTTATAGGGGCCGGTTTGGCCGTAACCAGTGATCGATACATAGATCAGTCCTGGTTTGATCGCCTTCAGAGCCTCATAACCCAGACCCATGCGTTCCATGACGCCGGGGCGGAACTGCTCAAGCACGATGTCGTAGTCCTGCAACAATTGCCTGATCACTTCCATCGCTTCGGGCTGCTTGAGATCCAGAGCCAGGCTGCGTTTGTTGCGATTGAGGTAGGCATGGCTGGCCGATACACCTTGATCGTGCGGCGGCAGCTCGCGCAGCAGGTCCATGCGGGCCGGCGATTCGATGCGCAGCACCTCGGCGCCCATGTCCGCCAGCAATAGCGAAGCGAACGGCCCCGGCAGCAGTGTCGAGAAATCCAGAACCTTGAGTGATGCCAGTGGACCGAGCATGAGCGTTCTCCCTGGATGATTCCCCAGCCTAGGCAGCCAAGCGCTTTGCAGCAATCACCTTATGCGCCAAACGCAATGACCGTTGTGCTCAAATCCCGGGCAAGAAAAAACCCGCCGAAGCGGGTTTTTCATGACAACAAGGCTTACCGGGCGTTAGTCGGGGTAGCCCCTTCGACGTGGCCCAGAACATCGTCTTTAGGCTCGTCGGCAATCCCGCGGCCGCCCGAGGCCAGCTCTGCTTGCAGCACGTCGGTGTCCAGTTCCTTGACCCATTTGGCCACAACGATGGTGGCAACGGCGTTACCGACCAGGTTGGTCAATGCACGGGCTTCGGACATGAAACGGTCGATACCCAGGATCAGCGCCAGACCGGCAACCGGCAGGTGGCCTACGGCGGACAGGGTGGCCGCCAGTACGATGAAGCCCGAACCGGTCACGCCTGCAGCGCCTTTGGAAGACAGCAGCAACACCACCAGCAAGGTGATCTGGTGCGTGATGTCCATGTGGGTGTCGGTGGCCTGGGCAATGAACACGGCTGCCATGGTCAGGTAGATCGCAGTACCGTCGAGGTTGAACGAGTAGCCGGTCGGGATTACCAGGCCAACCACGGACTTCTGCGCCCCCAGACGCTCCATCTTGATCAGCATGCGCGGCAGCACCGACTCCGAAGAGGACGTACCCAGCACGATCAGCAGCTCTTCACGGATGTAGCGGATCAGCTTCAACACGCTGAAGCCATGAGCGCGGGCGATACCGCCCAGCACGATCAGGATGAACAGCAGGCAGGTGATGTAGAAGCAGGCCATCAACTGGCCCAGTTGCACCAGCGAGCCGACACCGTAGGCACCGATGGTGAAAGCCATGGCACCGAACGCACCGATTGGCGCGAGCTTCATGATCATGTTGATGATGTTGAACATCACGTGGGCGAAGCGATCGATGAAGTCCAGCAGCGGCTTGCCGTAGGCACCCAGGCGATGCAGGGCGAAACCGAAGATCACCGAGAACATCAGCACTTGCAGAATGTCACCGGTGGCGAACGCACCGACGATGGTGGACGGGATCACGTTGAGCAGGAAGCCGACGACGCTTTGATCAGCACCGGCCGAGACATAGGCAGCCACTTTGGAGGCATCCAGCGTGGACACGTCGATGTGCATGCCGGCGCCCGGCTGGACGATGTTGACTACTACCAGGCCGACCAGCAAGGCGATGGTCGAAACGATTTCGAAGTACAGCAGTGCGTAACCGCCGGTCTTGCCGACCGACTTCATGTCCTGCATGCCAGCGATACCGCTGACCACGGTGCAGAAAATGATCGGCGCGATGATCATCTTGATCAGCTTGATGAACCCGTCACCCAGCGGTTTTACGGCCACACCGAGCTGTGGATAGTAGTGACCGAGCAAAATACCGATGACAATTGCAACGATCACCTGGAAATACAGGGATTTGTACAGTGGCTGACGAGTCGTCATTGCAAAGTTCCTCAAGAGTGCGCGGCGTCAACATCCATCTGTTGCCCACCCCACCTCAATGGCGAACCCTCCTGCACTGGAGGGATTTGTTTTTTCGAGCTGCGCGACGGCAGGCATCTGCTGGTTCCATCGCAAGGCCCGTGCCACCTTGTCCGAAAAGTCTGTAAGCCTTGTGACAACAAGGGCTGCAGGTTTTTCCGGGGTCACGCACGACGTTTGCGCGATGGCGGATTTCCGCCCGCTCGTCGAATCACACCCCGGCAATCTGGCGGATATCCGCCTTGTTCATGGGTATGAAGCGCGGCTACCATTCGTCGTTCAATGGACGGACTTGCCTGCTATGCGCGAACGCACCATCGCCAGTCATTTCGCCCGCGCCGTTCTCGGTGGGGCGCAACGGCGTGGCTACGATTATTCAAGACTGCTGCAGCAATTGGGGATCAGCCCCGAATTGCTCGACGAGCCTCGGGCGCGCATTCCTCCGGAACAATTCACCCGCCTGATCCAGGGACTTTGGCTGGCGCTGGACGATGAGTACCTGGGTTTCGGGCAAGGTGTCAGCAAGCCAGGCAGCTTCGCGATGATGTGTCATGCCGTTATCCATTGCCGCAATCTGGATAAGGCACTGCATCGCGGATTAATGTTTTACAGCCTATTCCCGGACGCCCCGCGCCTGACGCTGGCGCGCGAAGACGAAATGATTCGACTGAGCCTGGATGACTCACACCTCTGGGACCCGGAACATTTCCTCACCGAGAGTCTATTGGTGATCTGGCATCGCTTCGCCAGCTGGTTGATCGGCCAGCGTATTCGGCTGGAGCACGCCACGTTCAGCTATCCGCGACCGGAACATGGTGCCGAATACGAGTTGTTGTTCTCGTGCCCGCTCGAGTTTTCGGCACAACAGAGCAGCCTGCTGTTTCACAGCCGCTACTTGGACATGCCACTGTTGCAAGACGAACGCACGCTCAAGCAGTTCCTTGAACGCTCGCCTGCCGATCTGTTATCACGCCCCGATGACGGCCACAGCCTGAGTAGCCAGTTGCGACGCTTGCTCAGTCGCGACAGGTCACCCTGGCCGGATCTGGAGGCCGTGGCTGCGCACCTGCATATCAGCCCGCAAACGCTACGCCGGCATCTGCGTGAAGAAAACACCAGTTTTCAGGAGCTGAAGGACCAACTACGCCGCGACATCGCCATTTATCACCTGGGCCGCAACGACTTGCCATTGCAACAGATCGCTGAGCAATTGGGATTTTCCGAACCGTCAGCGTTTCATAGGGCATTCAAGAAGTGGACCGGACTGACGCCAGGGGCCTATCGGGCTCGGGATTTGTAGGAGCCGGATTGCTGGCGATAGCGTCTGTACGATCGCCATCGCCAGCAAGCTGTCTCCTAGAGCATCACGCCTGCGGAAACTGAATACGGAAAGCCGCACCGCCCAGGGGCGAGTCACCCAGGGTAAGTCTTGCGCTATAGCTTTCGATGATGTCCTTGACCACCGCTAAGCCAATACCCTGCCCCGGATGCTGTCGGTCCAGGCGCTCACCGCGCTGCAGGATCCGTGTGCGCTGATCGAGCGGGACGCCTGGACCATCGTCTTCTACACATATCTCGATTCCGTTAAGGGCGCGCACGCTGACGCGCACCTCGCTCAGGCACAGTCGATAAGCGTTCTCCAGCAGATTGCCCAACATTTCCAGCAAGGCGCCCTGCTCGATAGGGACCAGACACGGCTCCGGCAAATCGAAGGTTACTTGTACCTGTTTGTCGCGATAGACCTTGTCCAGTGTGTCGCAAAGGCTCTGCAACACCGGTTGCAGGCGCACCTGATGACGCACCAGACCGCTTTTGCGCAGGCTGGCTCGTTGCAGTTGGTAACTGATCTGCTGGCTCATGCGCTCAATCTGTGTCTGCAGCACCCAGGCCTGCTCCCGGTCCTCAGGGCGTTGCGCCATGCCTTCGCTGACACCCTGCAATACCGCCAGTGGGGTTTTCAAGCTATGAGCCAAGTCGTCGAGTGAATCGCGATAACGGCTACGCTGTTCGCGCTCGCTGAACAGCAGACGGTTGAGAGAGCCAGTCAGGCGCAGCAGTTCACGCGGGTGCTGTTCACTCAGGCTTTCACGGGTTCCGCTTTCGATCTCATCCAGTTCCTGGCTCAGCCGGCGCAATGCCTGCAACCCCCAGGTCAAGCCGACCCAAAGCAACGCCAGAAGCACCAGTAACGCCGCGCCGAAACCCAAGTACAGGTTGTCTCGCAGGCCGCCGAGCGTGGCGTCGTATTCACGCGCCGGTTGCAACGCGACAAAGCTGAACGCCGCACTTTTGCCACCGAGGAGTTTGACCTCGACGTCATAGACGAAAAATTCCTGGCCATTGTCCTGGCGAATCCTGGCAAATTCATTACCGCGCCCGTCGTAACGCGGCTTGTAATTGATATTCGCGTCAAGGGTGTCCTTCGAACGCCACACCAATTGGCCCTCGCGGCTGTAGATGTAACCGAGCAAATTGCCATCAGCCAGGTTGAAGCGCTCATCGGGCAACTGTTCCGGCATCAGCAAGCGGTTGTTCTCAACCCGTGCGGCGGAGATCAACGTGGTGACGTCCGACGCCAATCGCTGCTCGATGGCATCCTGCAGTGCCAGGCTGAATGCTCCCTGCATCGCCGGCAACAATGCCAGCATGAACAATACCGCCAGGATCGTGGCGGCGAGCATCAGGCGAACGCGAAGAGAACCGATCAAGTGCAACGCTCGGTGAACAGATAGCCCAGCCCACGCACCGTATCAATTGGCTTGAAACCGGAGGTACCTTCGAGTTTGCGACGCAGCCGGCCAACCAGCACTTCAATCACGTTCGGATCGCGGTCGTCATCATCGGGATAAAGCTGCTCCATCAAACGATCCTTGGGCACCACCTGCTGGTGGTGGCGCATCAAGTACTCGAGTATCCGGTATTCATACGCGGTCAACGCCAGGGGTTGCTCATCAAGGGTCGCCTGCTTGCGATTGAGGTCCAGCAGCAGCGGCCCGGCAACGATCGTTGACTGGGTAAACCCGCTGGAGCGACGCAACAATGCATTTAGCCGAGCTTCCAGTTCTTCAAACTGGAAGGGCTTGACCACATAGTCGTCGGCACCGGCAGCAAGACCTTCCACCTTGTCCTCCCAGTTACCACGTGCTGTGAGGATCAGGATCGGAAAGGTCTTGCCCTGCGAGCGCAACTGACGGATCAGATCCAGCCCGCCCATGCCCGGCAACCCGAGATCAATCACCGCCAGGTCATGATTGAACTGCCCTGTCTGGTACAGCGCATCAACGGCGTTGGCCACGGACTCGACCACATGGCCGCTATCCGTCAGGCGGGTTTGCAGGTGATGACGCAACAGCGCTTCATCCTCGACGACCAGCAGTTTCATCTCGCTCTCCCAGGCAAATCAAATACTCCAGAGGCACGATTGACGGACCTCCATGGTTGACGGGCCGCGCCGGATCAATCTCCTGGATTGACCCGGCGCGGCGGTCACACTCGCTTTTCAGAAAGCGTAGTTGGCTGAAAGGTAGGTCTGTGCGCTGCTGGTCAAGCTCAGCGAACCTTGTTTGCTACCACCTCGCTCACTCATTTCGGTGCTGGCGTTACTGCGCAGGTAACGGTACCCCAGTTCAACAGAAGTGTTTTGCGAAACCTGTTGCAGAATGCCTGCCTGTGCACCGATGGCGTAACCGATGTTGCTGTCGCGACTGAAGCCTGGTGATTCCTGGGTCATTTTGGTCAATCCGGCCGAGGCTCCGCCGAACAGCCTGGTATCAGTACCCAGCGGATGGAACAGGTCGAAGCTGCCCAGCAGGTTTTCCTGACGCAGTTTAATGCCATTGTGCGAGCCCGACACGTTATCGTAAGTGGCGTAGTAGCGGCCTTGGCTGTTTTGCTGGCCTACACGCAAGCCCCAAGTGTTGTCCTTGCCAATCACGCCGTCGGCGTTCGGCCTATTCAGGTTATCGTTCAAGGCGTGGGATTTTTTGATCTTGTCGCTGGTCTGCCCATAAGTGAGGCTGGCGAAACTGTCGTTGGAAGCGATCGCTGCGGTGCTAGCGCCGAAGACGGTGAATGCCAGCAGCAGTTTTTTGAATCCAGTCATGGGTGAAGCTCCTCAAGAGTTAGCGTTGTTTTGGCTACGAGGCAAGATTACCCACGCGGCCCTGAACCCACCCTGAACACCCGCTTAACCTGAGCTGAACCATATCCACCCAGATGTTTCGAGGTTTTTCTTGCAGGAGACCGACCATGCGCATGCTCTTCGCCCTCTTCTTACTCGCCGCCAGCGGGCTGGCCCAGGCCGCCATCAAGACTCAGGAAATCCCGTACCAAAGTCCCGACGGCACACGGATGATTGGCTACTACGCCTTTGATGACGCAATAAAAGGTCCGCGTCCCGGTGTCGTGGTGGTACATGAATTCTGGGGGTTGAACGACTACGCCAAGCGTCGCGCCCGCGACCTCGCCGGTCTGGGCTACAGCGCCCTGGCCATCGATATGTATGGCGACGGCAAGAATACCGAGCATCCCAAGGACGCAATGGCCTTCATGCAGGCCGTGCAAAGGGACAACGCAATTGCCAGTGCGCGGTTTCAGGCGGGACTCGAATTGCTCAAGCGACAGGCGCAAACCGATCCGAAAAAGCTTGTCGCCATTGGCTACTGCTTCGGTGGCGGCGTGGTGCTCAATGCCGCTCGCCAGGGTGTTCCTCTGGCGGGTGTCGTGAGTTTCCATGGCGCGCTGGCGACCAATACCCCTGCGACACCAGGCAGCGTCAAGGCGAAAGTCCTCGTCGAACACGGCGCCCAGGACAGCCTGGTCACACCGCAAAACGTCGCGGCCTTCAAGGCCGAGATGGACCAGGCCGGCGCTGACTACCAGTTTGTCAGCCTCGACGGCGCCAAGCACGGTTTCAGCAACCCCGATGCTGATCGCTTGAGCCATGGCGATCATGGCGGGCCGGATATTGGCTACAACAAAGTGGCGGATGAAAAATCGTGGGCGGATATGCAGGCATTTTTCAAGAAGATCTTTAGCAAGTAGATCCCGTATTGAGGGGCTTTTGTGGCAAGCACTACCCAGCATCAAGGCAACCCGGCAAAATGCCCGACATGAATTCCGTCCCTGCCCTGCCCGTTTGCTGCACGCCCCTCGATGCCCATTGGCCGCTGCCGTTGGTGCTGCCCGACGTAGTGCTGCTGAGTACCCACTTCGATACTTCGCAACTGCACAGCGATGACTTCCAGCTCAGCGCTATCGAGGCGCCCGCGAGCATTCAGCGCTCGGTCGCCAAACGCCAGGCAGAATTTCTCGCCGGGCGAATCTGCGCCCGCGCAGCCCTGCATCAATTGGAAGGCCTGAACTTCAGCCCGGCCATCGGTGATGACCGGGCACCTGTGTGGCCTGCGCACATCACCGGTTCGATCACCCACAGCACCGGTCGGGCCGCGGCGATTGTCGCCAGGAAAACCCATTGGCGAGGGTTGGGGATGGACCTGGAAAACCTGCTCAATGCCGAACGTGCCGAACGCCTGGCCGGGGAAATCCTCACTCCGCCGGAAATGCAGCGCATGGCCGCTGGGCGTCGTGATCAACTGGCGTTGCTGGTCACCCTGACTTTTTCAGTGAAAGAGAGCCTGTTCAAGGCGCTTTACCCGATCGTCCAACAACGCTTCTACTTCGAACACGCCGAGGTGCTGGAGTGGAGCGAATCAGGTGAAGTGCGGTTGCGGTTGTTGACCGACCTGTCCGGCGAGTGGCGCAACGGTACCGAGCTCGAGGCACAGTTCGGGGTCAAGGATGGGCAGTTGTTGAGTCTGGTCAGCATCAAGGCCTGAAGACTTCTGCAGCTTGTAAGGGGCTCTTCGCGGGCAAGCCTCGCGCCTACGGCTCTACGTCGATCACAACATGAGGTTCGACAAAAAACCGCTCACCGCCTCTCCTGATTCCTCGGCCAGCTCAAGCTGAAACACGCGCCGCCCAGGCTTTTGCTCTTGCCAATCAACGCCCGGCCGTCGTGCCAATGGATGATCCGCCGCACGATCGACAATCCCAACCCATGGCCGCCCGAGGCCCGGGTCCGGCTGTCGTCGAGTCGCAGGAATGGTGTGAAAATTTTCTCCCAGGCCATTTCCGGAACGCCCGGCCCGTCATCTTCGACATCCACCCGACAGCGCTGTTGCCCCACCTGATAACTGATGGTGACCCGCGAATGGGCATGGCGCATGGCATTGCTCACCAGATTCTGCAGCGCCCGGTGCAGGTAGCGCGGCTCCGCCTCGACCCACGCGTCGTCACAGTCGGCGGCCGACAGGCACAATCCTCGTTGCACCGTGACGTCGGCGCGCAAGGGCGCCAGCTCCTCGATCACCTGATTGACCAAGGCGTCCAGGTCGATACGCTGGAAATTCAGTGCCGGCGAGCCCTGCTCCAACCGCGCGTAAGTCAGCATCTCGTCGACCAGGCGGTCGAGGTCCTCGATATCGTGGTCCATGCCTTCGCAGTATTTTTCCAGGGCTTGCGGTGTCTTGGCCGATCCGATCATTTCCAGGCCAAAGCGCAGGCGCGCCACCGGCGTACGCAACTCGTGGGACACGGCACGTACCAGCTCGCGCTGTATGGCCAGCAGTTGTTGCAGATGCTCGGCCATGCCGTTGAACGCCGACGCCAGTCGCCCCACCGAGTCCGCGCCCCGCGTCGGCACACGGGTTTCCAGACTGCCCTTGGCGATCCGCGTGGCCGCCGCTTCCAGCCCGCGCAGACGGCGCTCCAGTTGCCGCACCAGCAGGTAGACGATCAGGCCGATCAGGCTCAGCCCCAGTGCGGCAATCAGCACCAGCCACTCGGGTGGATACGGATTCATCTGGTACAACGGGCCGATTTCCAGCACCCACGGCGTGCCAACCATACCGGCGAACACCCGGATCGAATCGCCCTCCTTGCCCAGCGCCATCACGGTGTCGCCCTCGGACACCCGACGGCTCTGGTCTTCGTCCATGTCGGCTTCCTGGACCGTGACCAGACGCAAATCGAAGCCAAACCCCTTGTCCTTTTTCAATTGCGCCAGGCGCACCGGCTGCTCGCCCACGGGGTAGCGCACCAGCTCGTCCGCCAGGAGGTAAATCGTCGCCCGGGCGAGTTGTTCGCTGATCTGCTGGACATCCCCCGTAAGCACAAGCTGTTCCTGGTCACTGACCAGTCGATAGACTCGGGCCGCATGCGGGCCGGTCTTCTCCACCAGGGCCTGGCCACGCAAGACGCGGGTGCGCTGGGTGAGGTCGAGATCGGTTTGGGCAAAGGTTTTCAGCGCCAGCGGAATCCCCAGCAGTCGCTCCCACACCAGCAACGCCCGCTGGCGCTCGGTCTGGTTCATCGGCTGCAGGTTATCGGCCATCAGCGAAAAGGTGCCGTGGGCCAGTCGTTCCCGGTACTGCTCGCCGCGCACCTGGTTGAGCATGTGCAAGGCCAGCACGCCAAGTACCGCCACCAATATCAGCGCGGCACACATGCCGCCGTAGATACGCAGGAAGATCGAGTTCACGGGGTTGGGTCTACGCAAGCCTCGGGGACAAACAGATAACCTTTGCTGCGCACGGTCTTGATCAGTCGCGGATGGTCCGGGTCATCGCCAATCTTGGGGCGGATGCGCGAGATGCGCACGTCGATGGAACGGTCCTGGCCGTCATAGCCAATGCCGCGCAACGCGGTGAAGATTTCTTCCCGGGACAGGATGCGTCCGGCGTTGGCAACCAGCAGCCAGAGCAAGTCGAATTCGGCGCTGGTCAGTTCGATGCCGCTGTCGTGCAGCCAGGCTTCGCGCAATGCATTGTCCACCACCAGCGGGCCGAATTGCAGGCGTCGTTGTTTTTCCGGGGTCACCTCCGGCGCCTCGCTGCGTCGCAGCAATGCCTGGATGCGCGCCAACAGCAAGCGCGGGCGCACCGGCTTGCACACATAGTCGTCGGCGCCCAGGTCGAGGCCGAGGATCTGGTCGGTGTCGTCGGTGCGAGCGGTGAGCATCAGGATCGGACCGTCATAACGGTCACGAACCTTGCGGCAAATGCTCAGGCCATCTTCGCCTGGCAGCATCAGGTCGAGAATGACCAGGTCCGGTTGTTCCTTGATGATGCGGTTCGCGGCCAGCGCACCATTGCCTTCGATCGATACACGCAGGCCATTGGCTTGCAGGTAATCGCGTGTCAGTTCGGCCAGACGTTGATCGTCCTCCACAATCAATACCTGCCAGGCTTCTTGTTCCACCGGTGACCTCTACTTGCCAGAACGCTCATAAGGAAGGATCCGCCCGTCTTTTTGTAATGATAGGGGTGGATAAATTGGGTACACGCCGACCGATTGTATAAACGTCGCCCACCCAGAACACAAGCCGGCATATACGTTCGGACAACAGAGTTTTTTGTGATAGGGTTCGCGCCCTTAAAAATCCGCTCGGGCGTTTTCGCGGCTTGAAAATCGATGAAAAAAAGCCGGGTCCAGCAGCGTCGCGGCCTGCACGCCGATTCCTTTCACAACACACAATTTACGCACAGGTTTATCCACAGGTAGTACGTTGCAATCACCCCCCAAAACGCATTATCTTGTAGCCCAGCGTAAAAAAAACCCTAGATGTAGGGTTTTTCGTAAAATACCAAACACAAACCGGATACCAAATTCAAGCGCTTTTATTGCCTCTTTCCGGTTGAACCAAACGTAATTTCCAAAGCCCAAAACCGCGCGCGCGGATGGCTACTGTATTTCGGCCCATGGGGTGAAAAACGGTACGGGTGTTGCAGTGCAACTGCCACCTCCCAACTGTCATCTCAAAGGACCAAGGTCTCAGGCCCAAGGCGTGAGACCAAAGACTTCGGCATGGAAGCGGCGCCCAATAGCCCTCTTCCTACTGTCCCGAAGTTGTTATGCCCGGCCTTGGCCGGTTGTAGTGCTTCAGGACGGAACGGTGGGCACCGAGATGGTGCCCAATCAAACATAGAGAATGTGGAGACACCCCCCGATGCAAACCGACACAACTCGCGAGAACCCGCAGGGCACCTTGCCGCAGGCCGCTGATTCGAATTCGGATCTGTCCGCCACCGCGCCGGGCCAGCTGCGTGTGATCAAGCGTAACGGCACTGTCGTTCCTTATACCGATGACAAGATCACCGTCGCCATCACCAAAGCGTTTCTCGCAGTTGAGGGTGGCACCGCTGCCGCTTCGTCGCGCATCCACGATACCGTGGCGCGCCTGACCGAACAGGTCACTGCCACCTTCAAGCGTCGCATGCCATCGGGCGGCACCATCCACATCGAAGAAATCCAGGACCAGGTCGAACTGGCCCTGATGCGTGCCGGCGAGCAAAAAGTCGCTCGCGACTACGTGATCTACCGTGACGCGCGTTCCAAGGAACGCGCCGCCCACGCTCCTGCCGAAGAAGCGGTCAACGCTCACCCGTCGATCCGCATCACCCGCGCAGACGGTAGCCTGGCGCCGCTGGACATGGGCCGCCTGAACACCATCGTTACCGAAGCGTGCGAAGGCCTGGAAGAAGTCGACGGCGACCTGATCCAGCGTGAAACCCTGAAAAACCTGTACGACGGCGTGGCCCTGACCGACGTCAACACCGCCCTGGTGATGACCGCCCGTACCCTGGTCGAGCGTGAGCCGAACTACTCGTTCGTGACCGCGCGCCTGCTGATGGACACCCTGCGTGCCGAAGGCCTGGGCTTCCTCGGTGTTGCCGAAAGCGCGACCCACCACGAGATGGTCGACCTTTATGCCAAGGCCCTGCCTGCCTACATTGCCAAAGGTATCGAATTCGAATTGCTGAACCCGGTCCTGGCCGACTTCGACCTGGAAAAACTCGGCAAGGCGATCAACCACGAACGCGACCAGCAGTTCACCTACCTGGGCCTGCAAACCCTGTACGACCGTTACTTCATCCACAAGGATGGCGTGCGTTTCGAACTGCCGCAGATCTTCTTCATGCGCGTGGCCATGGGCCTGGCGATCGAAGAGAAACAGAAAGAAGACCGTGCGATCGAGTTCTACAACCTGTTGTCGTCCTTCGACTACATGTCGTCGACTCCGACCCTGTTCAACGCCGGTACCCTGCGTCCACAGCTGTCCAGCTGCTACCTGACTACCGTGCCGGATGACCTTTCGGGCATCTACCACGCGATCCACGACAACGCCATGCTGTCGAAATTCGCTGGCGGCCTGGGCAACGACTGGACCCCGGTTCGTGCGCTGGGTTCGTACATCAAGGGCACCAACGGCAAGTCCCAGGGCGTGGTGCCGTTCTTGAAAGTAGTGAACGACACCGCCGTCGCCGTGAACCAGGGTGGCAAGCGCAAAGGCGCTGTCTGTGCCTACCTGGAAACCTGGCACATGGACATTGAAGAGTTCATCGAGCTGCGCAAGAACACCGGTGATGATCGTCGTCGTACCCACGACATGAACACCGCCAACTGGATCCCTGACCTGTTCATGAAGCGCGTCTTTGATGACGGCAAGTGGACCCTGTTCTCGCCGTCCGAAGTGCCGGACCTGCACGACCTGACCGGCAAGGCCTTCGAAGAGCGCTACGAGTACTACGAAGCCCTGACCGAGTACCCAGGCAAGGTCAAGCTGTTCAAGACCATCCAGGCCAAAGACCTGTGGCGCAAGATGCTGTCCATGCTGTTTGAAACCGGCCACCCATGGCTGACCTTCAAGGACCCGTGCAACCTGCGCAGCCCGCAGCAGCACGTCGGCGTGGTCCACAGCTCGAACCTGTGCACCGAGATCACCTTGAACACCAACAAGGACGAGATCGCCGTTTGCAACCTGGGCTCGATCAACCTGCCGAACCACATCGTGGGCGGCAAGCTGGACACCGCCAAGCTGCAACGCACCGTGAACACCGCCGTTCGCATGCTCGACAACGTGATCGACATCAACTACTACTCGGTGCCGCAAGCGAAGAACTCCAACTTCAAGCACCGTCCGGTCGGCCTGGGCATCATGGGCTTCCAGGACGCGCTGTACCTGCAGCACATCCCTTACGGTTCCGACGCTGCCGTCGAGCTCGCCGACAAGTCGATGGAAGCGGTCAGCTACTACGCGATCCAGGCTTCCTGCGACCTGGCTGACGAGCGTGGCGCCTACGAGACGTTCCAGGGTTCGCTGTGGTCCAAGGGCATCCTGCCACTGGATTCGCAACAGATTCTGATCGAGCAGCGCGGCCAGAAGTACATCGATGTCGACCTGAACGAAACCCTGGATTGGGCACCGGTTCGCGCCCGTGTTCAGAAAGGCATCCGTAACTCGAACATCATGGCCATCGCACCGACCGCGACCATCGCCAACATCACTGGCGTTTCGCAGTCGATCGAACCGACCTACCAGAACCTGTATGTGAAGTCGAACCTGTCGGGCGAGTTCACCGTGATCAACCCGTACCTGGTTCGCGACCTGAAGGCTCGCGGCTTGTGGGACTCGGTCATGATCAACGACCTGAAGTACTACGACGGTTCGGTGCAGCAGATCGAGCGCATCCCGCAAGAACTCAAGGAGCTCTATGCAACCGCGTTCGAAGTGGACACCAAGTGGATCGTCGATGCGGCCAGCCGTCGTCAGAAGTGGATCGACCAGGCTCAATCGCTGAACCTGTACATCGCTGGCGCTTCGGGCAAGAAGCTGGACGTGACCTACCGCATGGCCTGGTACCGTGGTCTGAAAACCACCTACTACCTCCGTGCCCTGGCCGCGACCAGCACCGAGAAGTCGACCATCAACACCGGCAAGCTCAACGCTGTTTCCAGCGGTGGCAACCACGGTGACGACTCGGTCCTGGCAGCACCTGCCGGACCTGCTCCAGTGCCAAAGGCTTGCGCGATTGACGAGCCGGATTGCGAAGCTTGCCAATAAGCTGAGCCGGTAACACCAAACCCCCGACAGGCCCCTGGTTTGTCGGGGGTTTTCTTTTGCCCACGTAAAAGATCGCAGCCTCGCTTCGCTCGTCAGCTCCTACATTGAAAATGCGATCCCTGTAGGAGCTGACGAGCGAAGCGAGGCTGCGATCTTTTGATCTACAAAAAAGCCCCTCTTGCGAGGGGCTCCTTGTGCAGCGCTTTGAGCTATTCCACATCAGGCCATTTGAATGATGGTCTGCATGATGGTGCTCTGGGTAGAGATGGTCTTGGCGTTCGCCTGGTAATTGCTCTGCGCCTTGATCAAATCGACCAGCTCATTGGTCACGTTGACGTTGGACTCTTCCAGGGAGTTGGAGCGGATCGTACCCAGCGAGCCGGTTTCCGGCGCGTCGTAGCCCGGGATACCCGACGCGTAGGTTTCTTTCCAGCTGGTACCGCCGACTGCCTGCAGGCCTTGTTCGTTGGTGAAGCTGGCCAGCGCCAGTTGGCCAATCGGCTTGGTCTGATAGTTACTGAAGTTTGCCAACAGCACACCGCTGCCGTCGATGGTCAGGTTGGTGATCTGACCCGTGGCATAACCGTTCTGCACGGGAATAGAGCGCGCGGTATCGGCGTTGAACTGAGTCGTGTTATCCATGGCAATTGTCAGGCCTGCCGGATCGGCGGCTGCACCATTGGCCGTCCAGACACCATCCTTGACTGTGCCCGGGGTCCAGTTGGTGACTTTCAGCTCATTGCTGATCACCGGAGCAGGCGTTGGAACGGTTGGAGGCACGGTGGGTGGAACCGGCGTACTGACCGACACCAGCTTGCCCGAAGTGTCGAAGGTCATGTTCGAAGCGATTGGCGGTGTCGCAGCATCAGTCGGGTCGCTGCCGTCCGGATTGCGATCATCGATCAGGGTGTAGGTGTCCCAGGTGTTCGGCCCGGTCTTGACCATGTATTGATCCATGGTGTGCTGGTTGCCCTGAGTATCGAAAACCGGCGTACTGAACTGCTTGGTAAAGGTTTCCGATTTGCTAGGATCGAACTTGTTGGTTGCCACTGCCTGATCGATCACGGGAGACGTCGAGTTCAGGTTGATCGTCGACGACACCGTGGTGGTGGATTTTGGCGCCAGGTTGGAGGTGTCGATGCGCAGGTCGGTCAATACGCCGTTGACAATCTTGCCATTGTTATCAACACCATAGCCCTGCAGGCGCGAGGTGCCATCGCTGTTGGTGACGTAGCCTTCCTTGTCGACCTTGAACGTGCCCGCGCGGGTATAGGACAACGAGCCGCTGTTGTTCAGTACGAAGAAGCCTGAGCCATTGATGCCCATGTCCAGCACATTACCGGTGGCGCTGATATCGCCCTGGGTGAATTGCTGGGAAACGTTGGCCAGACGCACGCCGCTGCCGACGACCTTGCTGCCCGTACCCAGTTTGGTCGCCGAGTACACGTCTTCGAATTCTGCGCGCGACGACTTGAAGCCGGTGGTTGCAACGTTGGCGATGTTGTTACCGGTGACGTCCAATTGCTTACTGGCGGCATATAGACCGCTAAGGCCGACGTTGAAAGACATATTCCACTCCTTTTGTGCCGCGTTAGTCGGCTCTATATACCAATGGTTTGCACTTTGGACAGGGCGACACTGCCGAGCCCGGCCAGGTTGAGCATCAACTCACCGCCGGTCTGGCTGATGGTCACGCTGTTGACCGTTGCCGGCAGATTGGTGACCAGTGCCACGGCCTTGTCATCGATGGTGGTGTTCGCCACAAAGGTATAAGTACCCGAATCAACGACCTTGCCGGCATCGTCCTTACCATCCCAGGTGAAGCTGCCAGTGCCGGCTTTCTGATCATCCAGGGTGATGGTACGGATGGTCTTGCCATCCTTGTCGGTGATTTTCACCGACACTTCAGCCACCGACTGTGGAATGACGACGGAACCGGTCATGCCCTTCGTGGTGTCGACCACGGCCTTGTCGCCCGGTGCGATGACGGAACGCCCGACCAGTGCCGAAGCCTGCAATGCCTGGGACGAGTTGTAGTTGCCAGCGATGCCGGACACGGTATCGTTGAGCGTGGTGATGCCTTCCAGGCTGCTGAACTGCGCCAGTTGTGCCACGAACTCGCCGTTGCCCTGAGGCTCCAGCGGGTTCTGGTTTTTCAGCTGGGTCACCAGTAATTGCAGGAACGCATCCTTGCCCAGGGCCTTCTTGCCCGTGGCACTGCTGGCCGCCGATGTGAGGCTGTCGGAATTGGTATTGGTCTTGATCGACGAGTTGGCCAGGATGTCGTTGAGGCTCAGACCACTGGTGGTATCGGTAACACTCATCTGAGTCGCCCCTTATCACTGACCGAGGGTCAGGACCTTCTGCATCATGGTTTTGGCGGTATTCATCATTTCGGCGTTGGTCTGGAACGAACGGCTCGCGGAAATCATGTCAGCCATTTCTTCCACCACGTTGACGTTCGGGTAGTAGACATAGCCCTTGGCATCGGCGGCCGGATGGTTCGGCTCGTAGCGTGCCTCAAGGTTGCTCTGGTCCTCGACCACGCCCAGTACCTGCACGCCTTGCCCGGCTGCGTCCTGGTTCTGGAACAGAGAATCGCTGCCAGCACCTTGAGCGCCCTGGAACATGGTGGCGAACACCGGGTGACGCGCACGGTAGGTCTGGTCGATGCTCGACGAGACGGTCTCGGCGTTGGCGATGTTCGAAGCCACGGTGTTCAAGCGCGTGGTCTGGGCACTCATGCCGCTACCGGCAATGTTGAAAACACTGGAGAGAGACATGACTTATTCTCCGCGCAGGGCTGACACCAGCCCTTTGAATTTGCTGTTGAGCAGGGTGAAGCTGGCCTGGAAGTTGACCGAGTTTTCTGCGTAGTTCGACTGTTCCAGCTGGGCGTCCACGGTGTTCTGGTCGATCGACGGTTGCATCGGCGTGCGGTACATCAGCGACTCGTCGCCATTGCCCAGGCCCTGGGCCTCGATGTGACGGCTGTTGGTCATGTTCAAGGCGAAGGTGCCATTCTTGGCCTTGTCGTTCTGCGCCTCGAGCACTTTCGAGAACTCCAGGTCCCGAGCCTTGTAGTTGGGGGTGTCGGCGTTGGCAATGTTGTTGGCCAGGACTTCGGCACGCTGAGCGCGGAAGCCCAATGCCTTTTCGTGAATACCGAGCGCTTTATCGAAGCTGATGCTCATGGCGGGAAACCTTCGGCTGACCTGTTTTTCGTGAGATGGTCAAAGCAAGCGTCATGCCAATTTAGAAAACCCCATAAACCGGGGCTTTGCGGGCAACGACCCATGCGGCAACGACAGAAAAGCGGCAACCGGTTTCCGCTGGATGCCGCTTTTCTGCCGCTTCCCGTGGACAACACATACCCTGTAGGAGCTGCCGCAGGCTGCGATTTTTTGATTTTGTTTTTTAAGATCAAGTCCAAAAGATCGTCCGAACGCGGCCCGAGCCTTCGGCAGCTCCTACGTGATGCAAGCGCGACAGGC
>NZ_APIO01000123.1:0-7065 GCF_000408945.1 Pseudomonas sp. G5(2012) | reverse complement strand
GACGCAGAGCGTCCCGGGCTGCGTTCCCACGCAGAGCGTGGGAACGATCTGTACAGTTTTGCCAGTCATTTCCCACTCTTTGCACAAAATGCCGTTAGTCGCCGCCCCCCGCGATGGATTAAAGTAACGCCCCCAGCCCTGGCGTTATATGAACGTCTTCGGTCACCCTTTCCAGGAACAGTCATCGATGGAACATCGTGAAGCGCTGCTCGCGCTGCGAACCTTTCTTTCAACGCAGATTCTCGGCCAGGAAAAACTCATCGAGCGCTTGCTCATCGCCCTGCTTGCCGACGGCCACATGCTGGTAGAGGGTGCTCCCGGCCTGGCCAAGACCAAGGCCATCAAGGAATTGGCAGAAGGCATCGAAGCGCAGTTCCATCGCATCCAGTTCACCCCCGACCTGTTGCCAGCCGACATCACCGGCACCGAGATCTACCGTCCTGAAACCGGCAGCTTCGTGTTCCAGCAAGGCCCGATCTTCCATAACCTGGTGCTGGCGGACGAAATCAACCGCGCCCCGGCCAAGGTTCAATCGGCCTTGCTCGAAGCCATGGCCGAGCGCCAGGTCAGCGTCGGACGCAGTACCTATGAGTTGTCGCCGCTGTTCCTGGTGATGGCCACGCAAAACCCCATCGAGCAGGAAGGCACCTACCCGCTGCCGGAAGCCCAGCTCGATCGTTTCCTGATGCACGTGAAAATCGGCTTTCCCGATGCCGCCGTCGAACGACGAATCCTGCAGCAGGCCCGCGGCGAAGCCCTCAATGGCGAAACCAAGCCTGAACGCCGGGTCAGCCAGCAGGCGATCTTCGCCGCGCGCAAGGAAATTCTCGGCCTGTACATGGCCGATGCCGTGGAGGAGTACCTGGTGCAACTGGTCATGGCCACCCGCACCCCGGGCAAGTTCGACCCGGAAATGGCCGAGTGGATTGCCTACGGCGCCAGTCCTCGCGGCTCGATTGCCCTGGACCGCTGCGCCCGGGCACACGCCTGGCTGGCCGGGCGCGACTTTGTCAGCCCGGAAGACATTCAGGCAGTGTTGTTCGATGTGCTGCGCCATCGCATCATCCTGTCGTTTGAAGCCGAGGCTGCCGGGATCGACCAGGATCGGGTGGTCCAGCGCATTCTCGACGTCGTTGCTGTCGCTTGAGTCCGATGAACGCCCTCCTGCCGCCCCAGCCGGGCATCCGCGTCACGCTCGCCGAGCTGATCGAGATGCGCCACCGCGTGCGCGAAGTGCAGCTGTTCTCCACGCCGAGCCAGCGCAGCCCGCTGATCGGCCTGCACCACTCCAAGCTGCGGGGCCGTGGGGTGGATTTCGATCAGGTGCGGGTTTACCAGGCCGGCGACGACGTGCGCACCATCGACTGGCGTGTGACGGCGCGCACCCAGGAACCCCACACCAAGCTGTTTCATGAAGAACGCGAGCGGCCGATCTTCATCATGGTCGAGCAAAGTCGGCGCTTGTTCTTCGGCTCGGGGCTGATGTTCAAGTCGGTGCTGGCCGCCCAGGCCGCGAGCCTGATTGGCTGGGCCGCGCTGGGGCATAACGACCGGGTCGGCGGCCTGGTGTTCGGCGACAACGAGCATTACGAAATCAAGCCAAGGCGAAGCAAACAGAGCCTGCTGCAGTTGCTCAACCGCCTGGTACGGGTCAATCAGTCGCTGCACACCGAAAGCGAGCCTGATCGCGATGCGTTTGGCATTGCCTTGCGCCGTGCGCGCGAAGTATTGCGTCCTGGCAGCCTGGTGATTGTGATCTGCGATGAGCGTGCCTTGTCCGGCAACGCCGAACAGCAGCTGAGCCTGCTGTCGCGCCATTGCGACCTGTTGCTGCTGCCAGTATCCGATCCGCTGGACCATGCCCTGCCCGCCGCCGGGCTGTTGCGCTTCGCCGAGCGTGGCGCACAACTGGAACTCGACACGCTCAACTTCGACCTGCGCCAAACGTACCGTGCCCAGGCCGAAGACCGCATCGCCCGCTGGGAGTTACTGGCGCAGAAGCTGCGGGTGTTGCTGATGCCGTTGAGCACGCAAAGTGAAATGGTCGAGCAATTGCGTGAGTACCTCAACCCACAGAAGCCGGGAAAAGGTCGATGAACGGTCTCGAGCAACTGCAGCCACTGATTTTCCCGCCCCCCGTGGACTTCTGGCCACCGGCCCCGGGCTGGTGGTTACTGCTGCTGTTGCTGCCGGCCATCGGTTTCGGCCTGTGGAAACTGCGGCACCTGTGGCCAGGCAAGCCGCCGGTCGCGCCCGTCGAACAACCCCTGGACCCGGTGCGCGTGGCCGCACTGGCGGAACTGGCGCGCATGCCCAAGCCTTACGACGGTGCGCCCGCCGGTGCCTGGCTGCAGCAGCTCAATGGCCTGCTCAAGCGCCTGTGCCGCAACCATTATCCCTACAGCCAGAGCCATACCCTCAATGGCCGCAAATGGCTGGCTTTTCTCGATAACCGCTGCCCCGCTGCCGGCCTGACCCGTTGGATGGTGCTGGTCGAAGGCGCCTACAAGCCCGAATGCAAGCTCGACGACAAGGCCATCGCCGGCTTGACCCAGGCAGTCGACACCTGGATTCGCAAACATGTTTGAGTTCGCCTGGCCGTGGATCTTCGCCCTGCTGCCGTTGCCCTGGCTGATGCGGATGCTGTTGCCGGTAGCCGACAGTGGCGAACCGGCGCTCAAGGTCAGCTTTCTCAGCGACCTCGAAGGCCTCGCTCGCCGCCGGGCCCGCGCCAACCTGCCCGCCTGGCGCCAACAGGCACCGTTCCTGCTGCTCTGGTTGCTATTGCTGAGCGCCGCTGCGCGTCCGCAATGGCTCGGCGAACCACTACCGATTGCTGCCAGTGGGCGCGATCTGCTGGTGGCGGTGGATGTGTCCGGTTCGATGGACTTTCCCGATATGCAGTGGCAGGGCGATGAGGTCAGCCGCCTCACGCTGGTCCAGCATTTACTTGGCGATTTCCTCGAAAGTCGCGACGGCGACCGGGTCGGCCTGATTCTCTTTGGCAGCCGGGCGTACGTGCAGGCACCCCTGACATTTGACCGGCATACCGTGCGCGTCTGGCTCGACGAAGCGCGCATCGGCATCGCTGGCAAGAACACCGCCATCGGCGACGCCATCGGCCTGGCCGTCAAGCGCCTGCGGCAACGTCCGGCGCAAAGTCGCGTGCTGATCCTGGTGACCGATGGCGCCAACAACGGTGGCGAAATCGACCCGCTCACCGCCGCACGCCTGGCGGCCAGGGAAGGCGTGAAAATCTACCCGATCGGTATTGGCGCGGACCCGGAACAAAGCGGCACACCGGGTTTCCTGGGGATCAATCCGAGCCTGGATCTTGACGAACCCACCTTGAAAGCGATCGCCGATGCCACCGGCGGCCAGTACTTCCGCGCTCAAGATGGCAAGCAATTGCAATCGATCAAGGCCACCCTCGACCAACTCGAGCCTGTGACCCAGCAACCGACCCAGGCCCGCCCGGCCCAGGCGTTGTATCACTGGCCACTGGCGCTGGCGTTGTTGCTGAGCATGCTGCTGGTGGCTCGCGTGCTGTGGCCGGACAACCCGCTGCAACGACTGTTTACCAAGGATTTGTTCTTGCAAACGCAATTGCCTGACTGGCGCCAGCGCCTCAATCGGCTGCGCCTGCGGAGGCGCCGATGAGCGCACTCTGGCCGTACTGGTTCCGCCCGTGGTGGCTGCTGTTGCTGCCACTGCTTGGCTGGTTGCTCTGGCAACTGTGGCATCGGCAGAAGCGCGCCGGGCGCTGGCAGATGATCCTGCCACCGGCGTTCCATGCGGCGTTGCTCAGTGGCGGCAGCGGCCGCGAAAGCAAACTGCCGTGGGTTGCATTGGGCGTGGCGTGGTTGATCGCTGTGCTCGCATTGCTCGGGCCGAGCTTTGCCCGCGTAGAGCAGATCAGCCAGAAACCCGCCGATCCGTTGGTAGTGATCCTTGAGCTGACGCCGCAGATGCTCGCCACCGACGTTCAGCCAAACCGCCTGGAACAGGCCCGGCGCAAACTCTTCGACCTGCTGCAGAGCCGCAACGATGCACAGACGGCGATCGTCGTCTTCGCCGGCAGCGCCCACACCCTGGTGCCGCTGTCGGACGACCTGTCCACCAGCCGCAACCTGCTCGATGCACTCAAGCCGTCGTTGATGCCCGAAGCCGGACACCGTGCCGACCTGGCGGTGCTCAAGGCACTGGCACTGTTGGAACAGGCAGCACTGGGCGACGGCCGGATCCTGTTGATCGGCACCAGCCTGAGTGAACAGGAGCGCCTGGGCATCAGTCGCGCCTTGAGCGGCAAATCGACGCAATTGCTGATGATCGGCATCGGTACCACAGAAGGTGCGCCCATTACCCAGGAAGATGGCAGTTTCCTCAAGGATGAACAGGGGGCGATTCTCGTGTCGCGCCTGGATGAACCCGGCTTGAAAGCCTTCCTCAATGACCTGGACGGACACTACCGCCACGCACGCCTGAGCGACGCTGACCTGCGCGCCCTCGGCCTGCTCGACGGTCCGCGCAACTTGCGCAACGACGGCCAGACACTGCGTCTCGATACCTGGGCCGACCAGGGCTACTGGTTGCTCTTGCCACTGCTGTTGCTGGCGGCCTGCGCCGGTCGTCGCGGCTGGTTGCTCTGCCTGCCGCTGTTGCTGATGCTGCCGCAACCGGGCTATGCGTTCGACTTTCAGGACCTGTGGTTGCGCCCCGACCAGCAGGGCTTGCACTTGCTCAAGCAGAAACGCCCGGCCGAGGCTGCCCGGCACTTCGAAGATCATCAGTGGCAAGGCGTTGCCCTCTACGAAGCCGGCGACTACAGTGGCGCCGCCCAGCGGTTCGCCGAAGGCAACGACGCCCATGCCCACTACAATCGTGGCAACGCCCTGGCCAGGAGTGGCGAGCTGGAAGCGGCACTGGATGCTTACGAGCAAGCCCTTGAACGCCAACCGGACCTGCGTCCGGCGCTGACCAACAAGGCCTTGGTGGAGAGCCTGCTCAAGCAGAAGGCCGCAACGCCACCCCCTGACAAAGCCGCCGATGAGGCGACCAGCGATCTCGAGCAGCAAGCACCACCCAGTGACGCTGCGCAACCGTCGAAAGCCGGTGAGCCCGAAACGGCTGGCGAACCAACGCAGGCAACCACCGAGCCCTCCGCCACCACGCCCCCGCGCCCTGGCACCAATGAGGTTCCGGGAAGCGAACTGGGAGACGAACAGCACACCGTTGCGCCCATGCGCCCGGCCAGCGACAGCATCGACGGCGAGCAGCAGCAGGCACTGGAGCAATGGCTAAGGCAAATTCCGGATGATCCGGGAGAATTGCTCCGGCGCAAATTCTGGTACGAACAGCAACAACATCAGGATCAGGGAAAAACTCGATGACCCGCTTCACCGCCTTCATGCTTGTGCCGCTGCCCGCCTTGCTACTCTGCGTCGTGCAGACCCAGGCCGCCGAGCTGGTTGCCAGTGTCGACCGGGCTCGACTGAATTCCGGCGAGACGGTCGAGCTGACCCTGGAATCCAACGACGTGACCCAGTTCGGCAAGCCCGACCTCACATCACTTGAGCCACTGTTCGAAGTACGCGGCACCCGCCAGGTCAACCAGCTGAATACGCTCAATGGCGACAACCAGGCTACTACCCGCTGGATCATCACCCTGCTGCCCTTGCAAAATGGCACCGTGGTGATCCCCGCGCTCAAGCTGGGCGACGTGCAGAGCCAGCCGATCACCGTGCAAGTGATCGAGAGCGACCCACAGGCGAACCCGGACAAACAAGCGCCGGTGTTCATCGACGCCAGCCTCGATCAAACCAGCGTGTATGTGCAGGCCCAGGCCATCCTGACCTTGCGCATCTACCATTCGGTATCGCTGTACGACGACAGCAGCCTGCCGCCCTTGCAAATTCCTGACGCCCGCATCGAGCAATTGGGCGAATCGCGCACCTACGAGAAAGACATCAACGGCATACGCCACGGCGTCATCGAGATGCGCTACGCGATCTACCCGCAACACAGCGGCGAGCTGATCATCCCGGCGCAAATATTCAATGCCGCGCTGGTAGACGCGCAACCCGTCCAGGACGCCAGCGCCCAGGCGCCGAAATCCGGCAAATTGATGCGCGTCAGTTCCGGCCAACTGCTGTTGACGGTCAAGGCGAAACCCGTCACCTACCCCGCCGACCTGCCCTGGCTGCCGGCTCGCAGCCTGACGCTCAGCGAAAGCTGGAACCCGGAACCGGAACACGTTCAGGTCGGTGACTCGCTCACCCGCAGTCTCACGGTGAAGGCCGAAGGCCTGGGCAGCTCGCAACTGCCGCCGCTGCCTGGCACCGAGGCCAGTGGCTTGCGACGCTATCCCGATCAACCGGTGCTGGGCAACCAGAACAGCGAGCGAGGCCTGGTCGGCAGCCGCGAAGACCGCGAAGCGCTGGTGCCTTCGCGCAGCGGCGCCATAGAGTTGCCTTCGGTCGAAGTGGTCTGGTGGAACACCTTCGAAGACCATCTGGAGCACACCAGCCTGCCCGCCCGGACCTTGCAGGTGGCCGCCAATCCAAGTTTGCTGGTCGACACCCCGGCCGGCACCTCGGCACTCGACAGCGGCGCCAGCAACGAAACCCTCTGGCGCTGGAAACTCAGCAGCCTGATCCTAGCCTGCACCACCCTGCTGGGATTCGGCCTCTGGTGGCGGGCGCGCTCGCAACCGGCCATCCAGCGCGCGGCACAAACCGGCCCGAGCCCACGCACCGTGCTCGACGACCTCAAGCGCGCCTGCCAGGCCAACGACCCCCACGCCACCCGCCAGGCGCTCGACGCCTGGGCCCGCCAGCAACCGGAAACCCTGGCCGACATGGCCGCCCGCTTCGTCCCTCTGTCCGACGCCCTCGACGGCCTGAACGGCGCGCTCTACAGCGAAACCGGCCAGCACTGGCAAGGGGAAGACCTGTGGCGGGCGATTCGTACGATCCCGATAGCCGAACGGGTTCAGGACCCGGTTGGGGACAGTGGGTTGCCGCCACTTTATCCGAAGTAACACCCCCTCTGTAGGAGCCGGCTTGC